>DSBN01000224.1 GCA_011046055.1 Sediminispirochaeta sp.
CCTATATTCAATTTTCTGCATAGAAAGCTGAAGCTGGTACTGAATTTGAAAGGCAAATATGTCAAATTCAGTACCCTCTGCTTCATGCTCGACATGTTCTTATATTTCCAAAGCCACCGCTTCGGCCACCTTTTCGGTGGAGCTGGCCTTCCCCCTCCGTAGCAGGTCGGCGCTCAGCACTCTTTTTTCAATGCTTCTCTCCACCGCGCGGTAGATGGCCCGGGCGGCTTCCTTCTGCTCGAGGCTGTAGTCGCACATCATGGCGATGGACAGGATTTGGGCCAGAGGGTTGGCCACGCCTTTCCCGGCGATATCCGGAGCCGATCCTCCGGAAGGTTCGTAGAGGTGCTGTTTGGGCCCCAAGGACGCCGAGGGCAAGAGGCCTAAAGAACCGGGAAGGGCCGCCGACTCGTCGGAGAGAATGTCGCCGAAGAGATTGCCCGTGAGAATGACGTCGAAACGACCCGGGTTGATGATCATCTGCATGGCCGCGTTGTCCACATACATGTGTTCCAACTCGACGTCGGGGTAGTTCCGAGAAACTTCTTCCACCGTCTCCCGCCACAGGATGGAGCTGTAAAGCACGTTCGATTTATCCACTGAAGTGAGTCGACCCCGTCGCTGCCGGGCCAGGTCAAAGGCGGTTTCGGCGATACGCTGGACGGTCGGACGCCGGTACCTCATGGTGTCGTACCCCTCGTCGGAGTTGTGAGCTTTCGGTTCGCTGAAGTAGATTCCGCTGGAGAGCTCCCGCACCGTCAACAGATCCACCCCCCCCTCCAGGAGCTCATTTTTCAAGGGAGAGAGCTCTCTGATCGCCGGGTAGACCCGTACCGGACGCAAGTTGGCGTAGAGGGAGAGCTCCTTGCGCAGGGCCAAGAGGCCGGCCCGCTCGGGCCGCTGGTCGGCGGGTAGCTTGTCCCATTTCGGCCCGCCCACGCTTCCCAGCAGCACCGCGTCGCAGGAGCGGCATATATCGATGCTCTCCTCAGGTAAGGCTCGACCGCGCTCATCAATAGCCGCCCCGCCGATCAAGGCCCGACGGTACTCAACGGAGAAACCAAAGCTCTCAGCGGCACGGTCCAAAACCTTCAACGAAGCATCCATGACCTCCGGACCGATTCCGTCTCCCGCCAACACCGCAATCTTATGCTTCATGACCGCTCCTTTGGCCCAAGACCCTGGCCGGGGTGAGATTGGCGGTGGCGAAAGGCAGCCATCCTCCATGGCGGATTATCTGCTGCAGAAAATCCGGGTAGACATTAATTAGATACTTCCGCTCCTTGGTCGTATTGACCAGCTCCCCGCTGTCGAAATCAATCTTCAAGAACTCGTCCTCTTCGATCTCGTCGGTCCGTGCAAGCTCCACTATGGGCAGGCCGATATTGATGGCGTTGCGCAAAAATATTCGGGCGAAGCTTTTGGCCACTACGCAGCCGATCCCCGCCGCCTTAATGGAGATGGGGGCGTGCTCACGGCTGGATCCGCAGCCGAAGTTCTCCCCGGCTACCAGGATGCTCCCCTCGAGATCTTCCCGCTGCCCGAACCCCGGGCGGGAGTCCTCCATGCAGTATTTGGCCAGCTCTACCGGATCCGAGGTAGCCAGGAACCGGGCCGGTATGATTTCGTCGGTATTCACATGGTCGCCGAACTTGAAAACTCGTCCTTCTCTCAACATGATGTTCCTCCTTTTCTCACTCTTGCTCGATTCCCAACGTCGCGGGTCCACAGATGATTCCCCGAACGGCGCTGGCGGCCGCCACCATCGGCGAGGCCAGGTAGACCGAGCTCTCGGCGTGTCCCATGCGTCCGACAAAGTTCCGGTTGGTGGTGGAAACCGCCACCTCTCCGTCGGCCAGTATCCCCATATGCCCGCCCAGACAGGGTCCGCAGGTGGGCGTGGAGAAGGCACAGCCGGCGTTGATAAAGATTTCGACCAGTCCTTCCCTCATGGCCTGCAGGCTCACCTCCTGCGAACCGGGTAGTATGATGCAGCGAACACCTTGGGCCAGCTTCCGCCCCTTAAGCACCGCCGCAGCTTGCCGGAGGTCTTCCATCCGTCCGTTGGTACAGCTGCCGATGACCACCTGGTCGACGGCGATCTCCTCCTTCTCGAGGACACTAATCTTCTCCCCGTTGGAGGGTAGGTAGGGCCGAGCCACCACCGGCTCCAAGCCGGAGAGGTCGATCGCAATGGTCTGACTGTAGACCGCGTCGGCGTCGGCGTCCATCAGCTCTACTTCGATTCCCCGCTCCTGCTCGTAGGCGCGGGTCCACTGGTCCACCGGAAAGAGACCGGCCTTGCCCCCCGCCTCGATGGCCATATTACTCACGGTGAAACGGGAGTCCATACTGACCTGAGCTACTCCAGGTCCGGTAAACTCTATGGCTCGGTAGTTTGCCCCGTCGACCCCGATCAGAGATATCAGGTGGAGAATCAGGTCTTTGCCGCTCACCCCCGGAGCGAAATTGCCGAAAAGCTCGACCCTGATCGCTTCGGGGACCTTGAACCAGGCCTTTCCGGTAAACATGACTCCCGCCAGGTCGGTCGAACCGACACCGGTGGAGAAGGCCCCCAGAGCGCCGTAGGTGCAGGTATGGCTGTCCGCGCCGACCACCAGGTCTCCAGACTTGACCAGCCCCTGTTCGGGGAGCAGTACGTGCTCGATACCCATTCGGCCCACGTCGTAGAAGTTTTTGATCCCATGGGCCTGGGAAAAGTCACGTACCAGCTTCACCTGCTGAGCCGACTGGATGTCCTTGTTGGGGGTGAAGTGATCGGCTACGAAGACCATTCGATCCGGATCGAACACCTCCCGTCCCCCGAACTTCTGAAACTCCTTGATCGCCACCGGGGCGGTGATATCGTTGGCCAGTGCGACGTCCACGTCCAGCAGCAGGTACTCCCCGGTGGTGACCCGACGTCCCGCTTTTGCTGAAAAAATCTTCTCCGTCATGGTCTGGCCGTCTGTTTTCTTGTTCATTCGTCCTTCCTTATTCGGCACTGCCGTTTTCGTTGTACACGTTGCGCAAGACGTAGCGGTTGATGGCGTTGAGATAGGCCAAGGCCGAAGCTTCCACAATGTCGGTGGAGGATGCCTTGCCCCCGTACAGATCATCTTCGATCCGCACCATCAGCTTCACCTGTCCCTGGGCGTCCTTGCCAGAGCCAACCGCCTGGATGATATACTCCTCCAGCTTACACTGGATGTTGCATCCCTTGTCGATGGCGTTGCAAACCGCGTCCACCGGCCCGTCCCCCGTGGAGGAGGTGACCATCGTGCCGTTTTTGTCCTCCAGCTTGACCGTGGCTGTGGGGATGAGGTGGTTGCCGGTGTAGACGTGGAAGTAGTCGAGCCGAAACCCGTCGATCGAGCCGCCGAGTACCGTCGAGACGATCGAGAAGAGGTCCTCATCGTAGACCTCTTTTTTCTTGTCGGCGATCTCTGAGAATCGGTCGAAGACCTTGCTGAACTGCTCGTCGGTGAGCTTGATGTTGTACTGCTGGAGCTTTTTTTTCAAGGCGTGAGTCCCCGAGTGACGCCCCATCACCAGGCTCTCCGAGTGGCGCCCAATGGTCCTCGGGTTCATAATCTCGTAGGTCTCACGGTGTGAGAGGACGCCGTGTTGATGGATTCCCGACTCGTGGGTGAATACATTGTCCCCGAAAATCGGCTTGTTGCGTTGAAAAAGCAGTCCCGTCAAGTTCTGCAGGAGCTTCCCCGTCGGGTAGAGGTACTCCTTCACGATGCCAGTGTCGACGTCGTACATGTCGCGCCGCACCTCGAGCCCCATCACCAGCTCTTCCAGGGCGCAGTTTCCCGCCCGCTCCCCTATTCCGTTGAGGGTGACCTCGACCTGACCGGCACCGGCGGCCACCGCGGCCAAGGAGTTGGCCACCGCCAAACCCAGATCGTTGTGGCAGTGCACCGAGAGCACCACCTCCCCGCTC
>DSBN01000153.1 GCA_011046055.1 Sediminispirochaeta sp.
CCTTTGGATATATGAAAAAGGGAGCGTGTCGATACAGATAGCGACACGCCCCCTCGAGAGCTCGAATCCTCGCAACTCAAAAGTATCAGAGAACCTCATTTCATTATATCTTTGATCGCTTCGAGAAAACGGTCCACGTACTGTTCCTGAGCGGTGTAACCCATGATTCCGACCCGCCAGACCTTGCCGGCGAAGTCACCCAAACCGCCGCCAATCTCGATCTTGTGTTTCTCCCGCAGCTTCTTACGGCCCTCGGCGTCTTCGACACCGTCGGGGATATAGATCGCGTTGAGCATCGGTAGGCGATGGGCGGGGTCGACCACCATTTTCACCCCCAACTCCTCCAATCCGGCGACCAGTCTCTCGTGTACCCTCTGGTGCCGCTGAAAGACCTTCTCAGGTCCTTCGTCCAGGATATTTTTCAAGGCTTGGTAGAGGGCGTAGTTCATGTTGATCGGTGCGGTGTGGTGGTAGGCTCGTTTGCTCCCACCCCAGTACTTGGTGATCATGCTCATATCCAAGTACCAGTTGGGCACCGGAGTCTTACGCCCGCTAAGTTTTTCTACCGCGCGACTGGAGAAAGAGGCCGGCGAGAGTCCCGGAGGACAGGACAGACACTTCTGGGTGCCGCTGTAAACCGCATCCACCCCCCATTTGTCGATGGAGACCTCGATACCGCCGAGGCTGGTCACCGTGTCCAACAGGTAGAGGGCGTCGTTGTCCTTCAGGAGCTCGCCCAGCCCTTCCGCGGGATTACGAACTCCGGTTGAGGTCTCCGCGTGGACCATGGCCACGATTTTGTAGCTCCTTTTGCCCAGCTGCTCTTTGACCCGGGCCAGGTCCACCGGCTGGCCCCAGGTGAACTCCAAGGCGTCCACATCCGCGCCGAGTCGACTGGCCACATCCTTCATCCGTTGTCCGAAGACACCGTTGATCAGAATGAGCACCGGGTCACCCTTCTCGACCAGGTTGACGAAAACCGCTTCCATTCCCGCCGACCCGGTCCCGGAAATCGGCAGGCTCAACTGATTCTTGGTATTGAAAAGCTCCTGCAACTGGGCCTTGATCCCGTCCATGATCTGGACAAAGTAGGGATCCAGGTGTCCCAGGGTCGGTTTGCTCAGCGCTTCGTATACATTGGGGTGAATGTACGAAGGCCCTGGTCCCATCAACAGGACCTCTTCGATACGATCTAACATGTTGTTCGACATACTATCTATCCTCCTATCCTTTCCTTGATTTGAGATACGATTTGATCAACGGCGTAAAGAACGAGATCAAAGCTATAACAATAAAAAACAGCGAGATCGGTTTGACAAAAAATATCGCCGGATCGCCGTTGGAGGTCACCAGGGCGGTCCGCACGTAGCGCTCGAAGGTCGGACCCAATACAATCGCCAGCAGCATCGGCACCAGGGGGAACTCGTACTTTTTCATCAGAAAACCGATGAGTCCGAAAAAGATCATGATACTCGTATCGGCGAAGGAGTTCTGCAACGAGTAGGTCCCGACGATACAAAAAATAGTGATGATCGGCAGGAGAATACGTTTTGGTACTTTTAGAAGTTTGATCCACACTCGAATTGTGGCTAAAGTCACAAAAAGAACAAAGATCATCGCCACGAGGAAGGCCCAGAATACGCTGTAGACAAACTGGGGGTTATCCTGGAAAAGCAGCGGCCCCGGGGTCAATCCCTGTACCATCAAGGCTCCCAGCAGGATCGCGGTGACCGGATCTCCTGGTATCCCTAGGGTCAGCATCGGAATCATCGCCCCTCCGGCCATGGCGTTGTTGGCCGCCTCAGGGGCGGCTACCCCCTCGGGAATACCGGTGCCGAATTTGGCGGCACGGTCCTTAGGGGCGATCTTTTTTGCATAGTCGTAGCTGAGAAAAACCGCGATAGGTCCGCCTGCTCCGGGTATAGACCCGACGCCGATCCCCAGCAGAGCGGCCACCACCTTGTAACGCATATACTTGAAAATCTCGGTGATCTTACCGAAGACACCGGTGACCTTGGTCTGTACCTTTGGAATGACGTCGGTTCCCAGCATCAGCCCCTCTATTACCTGCGGTATGGCGAAGAGGCCGATCATCACCGGCAGGAAGTTGATCCCGCTTTGGAGTTCGACGATATTGAATGTAAAACGCGGCATACCCATAATCGGATCAAGCCCCACGGTCATGAATACCAGACCCAAAGCCCCAGAGAGCAAGCCTTTAATCATCGACTTCTGTCCGAAGCTGCAGATCAATGTCAGCCCCAGAAAGACCAGAGAGGCCAGCTCAGCGGAGCCGAAACGGAGAGCGAACTTGGCGATGATCGGCGAGACCAAGGCCAAGGCCAGCAGACTCATTATACCACCGGTGAACGAGGAAGTCACTGCCGTACCCAGCGCCTCCGCGGCCTTTCCCTTTTTGGCCATGGCGTGTCCGTCGATGGCCGTAGCCGAGGCCGAAGGAGTTCCGGGTATATTCAGCAGTATCGCCGAGATCGAGCCGCCGGTCATCCCGGAGGTAAAAAGCCCCAAAAGCAGACAAAAAGAGGTCACCGGGTTGAGCGTATAAGTCAGTGGCAGCATAAGGACCATGCCGAGACTGATGGTCAGACCTGGAGTAGAACCGATGAAGAGCCCGAAGAGTACACCGATCAGGCTGGCCAGCAAGTTGTGGAATTGAAGTACATCCAAAAGTGCAGCAATCGCAACGTCTAACATGTCATCCCCTCTATAAAAAAGCTATGGCCCGCAGCGGAACCATAAACACGGTATTGAAAAGAAAAAAAACCAACAGGCTCACCACTACCGAAGTCAACACTATCTCCAGCGTTTTTTTCGATCCCCCCGAGTATACCAGAATAGCCAACATCAACGGGGTCGCTATCAGGTATCCAAGATAGATAATCCCGTACACATATGTCACAAGAAGGGCAAAGAGTCCGGCTACCTTCAGAGCTTCTTTTCTGGTGAGGGGTTGTCGAACCACGATTTGTTCTTCCATGGGTTGGCCTTTCTTATAACTGATATAACTCTGTACTATCAAGACAGCTGCCAGTACCGCCAGAATCCATCCAAAGATTCTGGGCATAAAATCCGCCCCTAAGGTCCCGGGTAGATTCCTTATGGGCAGATTTTCGGTCATGTATATGTAAAAAGCCGCAAAGACCAAGAGTACTCCCCCGGAGATCATGTTGTCTTTTCTCATGTCCATCTCTGCTTCCTCCCCCTGTTCTTGAAAAAAGGCGGCATACCGCTTCGGTATACCGCCTTTGAGGTCAAGCCACGCCCTTACTCCACGAGACCGCCGGCGCGCATACCTTCGGCGATCAGTTCATTCTGTACCGCCAGATAGTCCTCGAATTCGTCCCGAGGCATAAAGTCGACCTGGAAGCCAAACTTATCAGCCGAATCCTTGAAGGCATCCGTCTGTGCAGCCTGTCGGAACGCATCCTCGAGCTTTCTAATCCGGCTTTCGGGGGTACCCTTAGGTACGCTGATACCACGGAACAGCTCGATCACCACTTCGTATCCCTCTTCGACCAAGGTCGGAGCGTCGGGATAGTTGTCGTTTCTCTCCTGTGTCGGGAAGGCGATGATCTTCACGTCTCCCGAGTCCACGTGGGGTGCCACCTCCGGTAGAGGTACACAGACCGCGTTCACCTCGCCGCCGAGAATAGCCGGCATTCTGCGGTCGGCTCCGAGTGGAACGTGAGTCACATCCAGACCAGCCGCCTCGGCGAAGACCACCGCGGTCAGATGGGTGGCGCTTCCGGTACCGGCGTTTCCGATTTTAACCTTCCCCGGATTCTCCTGGGCGTACTCGACAAACTCTTCCAGACTCTGGTAGGGGGCGTCGGCACGAACGGCGATAGGCATAGAGGTGAAACCGATACGAGCCACGTGCTCGAACTCGTCGTACCCAAAGGGTACGTTACC
>DSBN01000092.1 GCA_011046055.1 Sediminispirochaeta sp.
AGGGAGTGGTGTTCAACGACAAGAAAAACGCCGTAGCGGTGAAGAAGCACTTTTTAGAAAAAAAACGACCCGGGATTGATATGTACGACTCTCAGATATGAGAAAGGTTGGTAAAAAGCCGACAATCGACTTGCCCCTCCTGCTGACCCTGACGGAGGAGGGGGAGTTTTTTTTCAATCAACGCCATCGAACAAAAGAATACATGGGTGGAGCCGGCCTCAAAGCCGAGGAACTGAAGCTCCACAATTACTCGGCCAAGACTCTTCAGCGGCTCATATACGCCGGGTACGTATCTCGGATCGATATAAGCCGTGCCGATTTTACTTCCAAACGCAACCAGCTCATGGATCTGGCCAAACTGGTGGCCTACGGTATCCTGCTGAAAGAGTACTCCTACAAAATCGCCAAGGTGCTGAAAGAGAGCCAGCTGATCATCGCTTGGAACAGGAAAAATCCGACCCGTGCTCTCAATATAGCGGAGATTGCAAACTACAGCCGACGCGACGACTCACAGTTCAGCAATATGGAGCTCATCGGCAGCGTGATCACCGCCGTGGTGGACGAGATCTTTTTTATCAACAGCGTCGAACTGGAATCGTACTCCGAAGAGGAGCAGTTGCTGCTCCGATTCAAGGCTGAGAACTTTCTGGAGTATCTCAACCCCATCGTTTGGGTGCTCATGGCCCGCGAGCGGGGCACCAAGGTATTCTCCCACACGGTGCAGGTTATCGAGTCGGTGGTCTGGGGCTACTTGAGCAAGACCAACATCGCCGACTACTTGAGTCTGCTGGTTCTCGAGCTAGCCACCCTGGCCGAAAAGAGCCTGATGGAGTACGCGGTGAAGACTTACCTGCAGGGCCGCGTGGATATGGAGTACTTCATAAAAAACCGTGAGGACCGGCTCAAAGTTCTCAACACCTTGGCCGAACACAAGGAGCGGGCTACCCTGTCTTGGAAAATTCAGGGGCGGCACGGAACCATCACCGACGTGAACCCCTTCCATGTGGTCTTGTTCAACCGAACGGTGGAACACGAGAACATGCGCCGCGAGCTGGAGGATAAAAAGCAGCTGAAAACCAAGGGTAAGGGGCTGTCGGAGTTTTACGAACAGCTCTCGGAGACCAGCCCCTCCGCCCAGGACGAGAACCTGGGGCTCTACTATCTGACCTACCTCCAGGAGGAGTGTCGACGGCAGGGAACCCTTTTCGACAGCTACGTCAATAACCACGATCAGATGCAACTGACCATGATCACGCTGTCGATGCGCTTCTGAGTCTTATTTCTTCACCTTCAAGATCACCAGAGTCTGGTCGTCGTGCTGTTCCGCCTCTTCGGTAAAATCGTCCAGACCTTGCTGGATCTTTTGCGCGATTTCTCGCGCCGATTTCTTGCCAAGCTGTTTGAGGCTCTCCTTGAGCTTGTCGTTGCCGTACTCCCGACCGTCGGGTGAACGGGTCTCGGGAATCCCGTCGGTGTAAAGCACCAGAATATCGTCCTTCTCCGTGGTGACCGTCTTCTCTTGATACTGCTCGTTCTGTTCGATACCGATGGGCAGCCCCGGGGTGTCGATCTCGACGAAGTCCCGCGAGGCGGCTCTGTAGAGCAGCAGGGGGGGGTGGGCGGCGTTGGAGTAGGTGAGTTCCCGGTTTTTTTCGTCGAAGGTGAGGATGCTGATGGTGGCGAAGTGCTCCGTACCGACACGACCGATTATTCCACGGTTCAGAAGGGTCAGCAGTTGTGCCGGAGTTCTCTGGGGCGAGGTGACCAGACGGATGATGGTTCTGATCATTACCATCAAAAGCGACGCGGGGACTCCTTTGCCGACCACATCGCAGATGACCACACCGATCTTGTGCTTGTTGATGCTGAACACATCGTAGTAGTCGCCGCTGATACCTCGGGCGGCCCGGGAGAAGGCGGAAATCTGCAGACTTTTCATCTCCGGCAGCTCTCTGGGCAGCAGGTCCCGCTGGATATCCGCGGCGATCTCGATCTCGCGGTGCATCTCCCGTTTTTCGATCAACTCCTCATAGTTGAAGATATTGTCGATAGTCAGTGCGGCGTAGTCGGCGAAGGTCTGCATATGGGTGAAATCCAGGTCGGTGAAGTGCTGCGGGGGTTCTTTCTTTTCAATGACGATCGCGCCCAGCAGACGTTTGCTGATCACCAGCGGGGTCACTATCAGCGAATGGATGTAAAGTGGGGAAGTACCGTCCCGGTGGTAGTCCAGGGTGCCGTTACGCAGCGCATCGGCCTCTTTGACGAAAACCGGGGTGGCCTTCTTGACCGCCTGGCCTATCACCGTCTCTCCCAACTCTATCTCCCGGGACTCGGCGAGCCGTTGTGCCTTTTGTGGGTCTATTCCCTCATCATCGCCCAGGTTGTACGGCGGGATGAAGTCTCCCCACAGGGCCTTGGGGACCAGTTTGTCGCTTTCGCTGTCGACCATATAGACCGCCACCCCGTCGGCGGTGGTATTTTCACCGGCGGACTCGGATATCAATTGGAGGATAGTGTCCAGGTTGGGCCCTTCTGACAGGGAGGTACTGATGGAGAGCATGAAGTCGAGTACCGAGTTGAGTTTCTCCTGCAGTTGGTTTTTTAGGATGTTGTAGTTGTGAGAGAGGTCTTCCAGCTCGTCTTTCGAGTTTATCCGCAACTCCGTGGAAAAATCTCCCTGGGCAATGTTGCGGATAGCCTGCTCGACCTTTCGTATTCGCGAGCCGATGAGGTGGGAAAAACGGGAGGTGATCAGTACCGTTACTATCAGAGTGAACAGGAGCAGGGCGATCACGATCTGGGTACTCCGCTGAATGTTCTCCTCGATGCTCCCCTGGATATCCGTGGTGAGCGCGCTGAGTCGGTCGCTGAAAACCTGGGTCTCTTGGATGATCAGGTCTTGGTAGTTCTGCACCGTATAGAATTCACCGATGAAGTCGGGGGGATCCCCCTCTTGAGCTTCCAGCTCCAACAGGGTCTGAAGAATCCCGTCACCGCCGACCGCGGCGGCGGCTCCGCTGCGCTGCATCTGCTGCAAATGCATGATCGTCGGGAAGTAGTACCAACTGTAGATCTGCTCCCACCATCCCGTGGTCTCGGCCAATTGGGTCTGTTGATCTTTGGTGAGTACCCGAAGGGATGAGTACTCGGAGAGGCTGTTCAGCTCCCGTTCAAAGGCGGTGATGGTGTTGGTCCAGGCGACGCTCATTTGAATAACCGGCGCCTTGGTGGTCAGCAGGCTCCGGGTCTGAGCGTTCATCTGCCGCATGGCGGACATAACGTTGTTGGAACTGATTTGAAAGTCTTTCAGCTTAAAAACGGTATTGTTGTAAAAAAGAACCACGCCGAAGGCTAGTAGAAAGCCCACAACCAAAATCAATTCGACCATACTGAGCTTTGTCCGAATACGCATATGTTTATCCCGATTCAAAAGATTCGGCCTTCTTTTTTCGAGGCCGTCACCCGATAATAATACCATGCGGCGCGCTTTAGTGCTACAGATTCATAGCAAAAGTTCAGGTCTCTAAAATTTCTAAGGTCTCAGTAGACCTGCAGAAAAAATCGAGGTAAAATACTCCAGGTATATGCTTGGATATAAAGACACCGTCGAATTGGCGATACAGCGCAAAAAAGTCCTAACCGTGAAGTTGTACTCCTACTTGGGCAGTGAACGAGACTATATCGATTCGGTATTGGATCGTTATCTTGAGGAAGTCGGCCTGAACAGGCTGATGAACAATATCAGCTACTGTATTCACGAGGTAGCCGGCAACGCCCACAAGGCCAACCTGAAGCGTCTCTACTTCATGTTGAGATCTCTGGATATCGACGACACTGAGCAGTATCGGATAGGAATGCGGGATTTCAAAAGAGAGGTACTGCAGCACCCGGAGAAGTACAGCTTGCCGCACCGAGAGTACGGGTAC
>DSBN01000384.1 GCA_011046055.1 Sediminispirochaeta sp.
GTATTTTGAAAATGAGAAAGAGGGGATATATTTTTCCTGCCCTTTTGGGATTTGTGGTTCTGCTCGGTGCCTGCAGCACCGCTCCTCCCGAAGAGGCCCCTGAGATAGTGGAAGAGAAAAAGCCCGAATTCCGAAGGGTGGTCGAAGAGGTGCAGCTGGTCTCCAAAAAGCTCAGTTACTACTGGGATGGGGTTCTGGCTTCCTATACCAACTACCAGTACGCCGAGGAGGGGCTGCTCAAGCTCGAAGAGGTCTACAACTCCGACGACGAGGTCCAAGAGCGTAAGGTCGCCAAGTACGATGAGGGACGTATCCGGAGCTTGGATACCCTTGACGCTCAAAACGATCTGGTACGGTACCATCTGTACCGGTATGATGAACAGGGGAGGCTGATAGAGGATGAGTTGTACGACCGACGGGATGAGCTTCAAACCCGGCAAGAGTACGAGTACAATCAAGAGGGACAGCGGACCCGCTGGAGCGTGTACAACAGCGACGGTGCGTTGCTCAGTTATACCCTGTACGAGTACGAGGATGGCTTGAACGTGCGAAGCGAAAACTACAGCCCTTCGGGGGAACTGCTGGACTACTTCGTGTACGAGTACGACTCTCGGGACAATCGGAGCACGCGAGAGTGGTTTCGAGGGGACGGTAGCCTGGAGGAGAGCAGGGAGTATGAATATCGCGACGGAGCTCTGGTGGAAGAGCGAATTCTCCGGCCCAATGGATCGCTGAAACAAAGGATAGAGTACCGCAACAACGATATGGGAAATCCAGTAGAGGTGGTATATATGGACGCCGGTGGTACCGTACAGGAGCAGTTTGCTTTCGAGTACATTACCAAAGAGGTGGTCACCCAAGTTCCGGTGGAGGAATGAGAAGCAGCCTGTATACGCAGGGAAAGGAAGAGAATTGATGAGAGTAGCGTCAAAGAAAAACATTATTGTAGTTTTGCTGGGACTCTTGGCTCTGCCTCTGTGGGGTGCCGATGAATCCACGGCGGTCTGGACTCGACTCTACGAAAGGGCTCGCAGCTACCCGCAGAAGCAGCAAATCATGATGAATATCGTGGAGCAGCACAACCGGGAGATGATCCCGGTTCTCACCGAGGCCCTACAGGAGGAGCTGGACAACTTTTCCAATGTCAGCGGGGTTACCGAGCGGAGCATGCAGTCAGAGCTGATGAGAACCATCGTCAAGGAGCTCGGTCTACTGAAGGCGGTCCCAGCCCGGAATTTGGTGATGCGGACCGTGGAAGTCAGCGATGATTCTATTCTGCAGGCCGAGGCTGTGATGGCTCTCGGACGGATGGGCGCGAGGGACTACGCCGAACCCTTGGCAATGATGCTGCGGAATATCAACTTCAATCTGGAGGGACCCCAGAGACAGCGGGAGAACGAGACCCTCGCCTACGCCTTGGTCTTCGCTCTGGGGAGGTTGAAACAGGCGGTGGGTTATGAGCCGGTATTTTTTGCCTCCCGCGCTTGGTACTCCTCCCGCAGTGGGGTGAAAGAGTTGGCCGAGGAGGTCTTGACGACGATGGTGGAGGACCCCAGCGAGGGGCTGCTCAGAATAGTTGTGGAAAACGACGAATACGCCAACAAGTTGGCGGCTCTCCAAGCTCTGGAGAGGTCCGAGGCTCCTGAAGAGGCGAAGGCGAGGGGCGCCGCGGCCGGACTCAACGAGGGGCTCAAGTACAC
Source organism: Sediminispirochaeta sp. (assembly GCA_011046055.1). Lineage (GTDB taxonomy): Bacteria > Spirochaetota > Spirochaetia > DSM-16054 > Sediminispirochaetaceae > DSBN01. Next base: position 1,701 of record DSBN01000384.1, read on the forward strand.
CGCCGGGAATATCAGCGAGGGACAGGTCTTAAAAAGCCTCCGACTCTACTCCCTGGGCATGCTGGAAAAGTATCCGATGCCCGAATATCCTGAACTGATCCCCCAGATGAAGCGAATGATCCGACTCTACAGCGCCGATCGAGTCTACGACGAGGACGAAATGATCACCCTGATGGAGGCGATGGGCAGTTTTACCGGTGAGGAAGAGGCCGCCCGGGTTCTCGCGGATTTTCTCGCCTATTACAACTACCGCCGCGAGACCTCCGCTCCCGATTCCTACCGAATCGTTCGCGCTCTCATCCAGGCCTTGGGCAACATAGGCCACCCGGCAGCGACCGAGGAGCTCACCGTTGTGACCATGTCGGAATACTGGGAGTCTTCGATACAGCGGGAGGCGGAAAACGCTCTACGGAAGATCCGGTAAAATCAGGTTTTCTTAAAAAAAGGGGCTGCCTTCAATCGAGCAGCCCCTTTTTTTCGCCTACTCCTCAACCTGGGCCAGGGTGATGGCCGCGGTGGTGACGATGTCCTCCACCGAGCAGCCCCGGGAGAGGTCGCTCACCGGTTTGGCAAATCCCTGGAGGATTGGGCCGTATGCTTCGGCCTTAGCCAAGCGTTGTACCAGCTTGTAGCCTATGTTACCGGCCTGCAGGTCCGGAAAAATCAGTACATTGGCCTTGCCGGCTACCGGGGAGTCGGGAGCTTTTTTCGATCCCACCGACTCGACTATTGCCGCGTCGAGCTGCAGCTCTCCGTCGATGTTCAGTTCGGGCCGCTTCTCGCGAACGATCTTCAGAGCCTCGGTCACCTTATCCACCAGGGGGTGCGAGGCCGAGCCCTTGGTCGAAAAGGAGAGCAGGGCGGTAATCGGTTCGGCATCCAGAAAGGTGCGGCACGATTCGGAGGAGGCGATGGCGATCTCCGCCAGCTGTTCGGCGTTCGGCTCGGGGATGGTGGCACAGTCGGCAAAGATAATATTCCCGTCGACTCCCCACTGCTTGTCGTCAAGGGCCATCAGCATGAACGAAGAGGCAATTTTGACCTTGGCCTTGGTTTTGATGATCGTCATAGCCGCGCGGAGGACCGCGGCGGTGGAGTTCTCCGCTCCGGCGACCATGGCGTCGGCCTCTCCGGTTCGGACCATCATGGCCCCCCAGTTCAAGGGGTCGAGTATCTTCTGGCGGGCATATTCCTGGCTCAGTCCCTTGTGCTTTCTCAGCTGATAGTATTCCTCGGCGAATTTATCCCACCATCCTTCTTCGCCGGGGCTGGAGATCTTGGCTCCATGGATGTCGACTCCCGCCTGCCCGGCGGCGGACTCGATCTCGTGCCGATCTCCCACCAGGTAGAGCTCGGAAGCAAGCCCTTCGTCGAGAATATTTCTCACGGCTTGCAGGGTACGGGGCTCGGTAGCTTCGGGGAGTACGATCTTTTTCTGCATTTTTCGGGCTTTTTCTTTCATCTTTTCTGAAAATGTCATGGTTGACTCCTTACTTGTGAATTGATGCTCAAAAACAGGGTCCGTGTAGCAATAATCATAACATAAACCTGGAAAGCCGACCAGCGGGAAGAAAGACTTTTTCAAGCGGGAGAATTTCCCTTAAGTGTTGTCGGTGTAAGAAAAATTGAGTAGTATCGGCGTATGAAGATAGGAGTCTACGGCTTAGGTCGTTTTGGAAGGTTTTGGGCCAGCCTGTTGGCCGGTGAACAGGGACGAGTCTACGGCTACAGCCGTAGTCCCAAAAAGGATTTGCCCGAGGAGATCGTACCGGTGGACGAGGCGGAGATTCTTCAGGTGGACGCGCTATTTTTGTGTGTCAGTATCTCGGCCTTTGAGGAGGTGATACGCGGCATCGCTCCGCGTCTCAGGAAAGGGACGGTGGTGTTCGATACCTGTTCGGTGAAGAGCTACCCGGCGGAGGTGATGGATACATATCTGGGTGACCAGATCGAAAGCATCGCCACCCATCCCATGTTCGGACCCGATTCGGGCCGTGACGGGGTGGAGGGGCTGCCCATGGTCATGTCGCCGGTGCGCAGCTCAACTCGGACTTTTGAGTACTGGCGGGATTTTTTTGCGCGCCTTGGTCCTCAGGTCTTGGAGCTTAGTCCCGACGAACACGACCACCAGGCCGCATACACCCAAGGGGTGACCCATTTTATAGGTCGGGTGCTGCAGGGAATGCACCTGGAGGAGAGCCCCATCGCCACCACGGGCTACAAC
>DSBN01000152.1 GCA_011046055.1 Sediminispirochaeta sp.
ACTTCGTACCTCTCCACGGGGGGGACAAACATACCGAGTACAACGCCGACCACGTTCTCGTCGTTGAGCTTATCCGAGACTCCGGCGTACTCTTTGGTCATCATACCGGCGACCACACCGGCCAGATATCCGGCCTGCTCTTCCTTGTAGAGGATGCCCTGGAAGTTCTCCGGATCGTCCTCTCCAGCAGCGATATCGATACCGGCGAAGTAGTGGTCGGGCATATTGGCCGCCGCCTCTTTCACCGCCTGCTCCATCAGAAAACCGACGGCGAACACGATATCAGAGCCGTCTTCGGCCAAACCGGTCAGGTTGGGGATGTAGTCGGTCTGCTGTTTGGACTCGATGACGTTGATCTCCACACCCAGCTCGTCCCGGGCCATCTCCAGTCCGGCGTACGCGCCGTCGTTGAAGGACTTGTCTCCAAGACCGCCGACGTCGGTGGCCATGGAAGCGACTATCGTTGGAGCCTTTTCTTCCGCTGCGTCGGCAGCCTCTTCTTCTTGTTGACAAGCGGTAAACAGCAGAGCTACTACCGCCAGCAGCATCAGGATCTTCCACCCTTTTTTCATGAAAAATACCTCCTAGTATTTCATTTGTTGATTTGGTAATATTTTTTACCTGGGTCCTATTATAAACCCAATAGGTGCCCAAGTAAATTTATTTCTTCTACTCGCCCTCTTGCTCGATCATGAAATCGGTGCCCACGGCCTTGGGCGGACGGGACTTGCGGACCAATCCGGCTACCGCGATCACCGTCGCCACGTAGGGGAAGATGATGAACAACTCTTCAGGAATATCGACGATCTTGATCACCTGGAAGCGCACCTGCAAGGCGTCGGCGAAACCAAAAAACAGCGAGGCGATGAAGGCGCCCACCGGACGCCAACCGCCGGAGATGTTCGCCGCCAGGGCGATGAAGCCCCGACCGTTGGTCATACCTTCGGTGAAGGAGGCGCTGTTCTCGATCGACAGGAACGCACCGGCCATCCCCGACATCAGTCCTGAGATGAAGACCCCCAGGTAGCGCATCTTGTACACCGACACCCCGATGGTCTCCAGGGCCAGGGGGTGTTCACCGGCGGCGCGGATGTGGAGACCCAGCTTGGTTTTTTTCATAAACCACGTGAAAAAGATAACCAGCACGAAGGACATATAGACGATCGGTGTCTGGTTGAAGAGCACACGCCCGATAATCGGTATCTTCGACAAACCGGGAATCGCCCAGGCCATCTCCCCCAAGCCCACGGGGATTGGATCGGTGGTCCCGGGGTGCCCGAAAAAGAGCACCATCAGGTAGCGGGTCAGACCGAAGGCCAGGATGTTGAGTACGGCGCCGGAGACTACGTGGTCGAGGTGGAAGGAGACCGTAGCCACCGCGTGTATCAGGGAAAAAAGCCCCCCCGCCACGACGCCCATCAAAAGCCCGATCCAGGGGTTCCCGGTAGCCAAAGCCCCCACCGCGGCGAAGAAGGCCCCCACGATCATGATTCCTTCCATGGCGATATTGGTGATACCCGACCGCTCACAGATCACCGCCCCGATCGCCGCCAGGGTGATGGGGGTGGACAGCCGTACCATCGAGACCAGTAGGGATGTGCTGAACAAGCTGCTGAGTGCCTCCATTATACGGCCTCCTTCGCCGCCGCTTCTTTTCTCCTGCGGGCGCGTCGTATTCTATTGCCGAGGTAGTCGTAAATATACCGGGCGACCACCAGAAAGAGGATGATCCCCTTGATGATCTCCACGATGGCGTTGGATGTCTGGGTGACCCGGGCCATATACTGCCCCCCGGCATCCAGGGCTCCCCACAAAAGCGAGGTGAAAATCACCCCGATCGGGTGACTGCCGGCCAGCAGGGCTACGGAGATACCGTTCCAGCCGTAGCCGGCGGAGAGGTTCTCGTAGAGCCGATGATCCAGACCGACCACCTGGTTGATCCCCGCCATGCCGGCCAGCGCACCGGCAAGCAGCAGGGCCAGCATTATATTCTTGCCTATCGAAATACCCTGGGCTCGAGCGGCGTCCTTGTTCTGACCCACCGCCCGAATCTCAAATCCGATCTTGGTGTTGTAAAGCAGGAAGTAGACCAGAATCGCCACCACAATGGCGATCAAAATTCCTACATGAAGCCGATAGTTGGCCCCCGGAAGAAAGGCATTGAACCGCGGTAGCCAGTTTGACTCGGGCAGGGCATCGGTGACGTAGGCGTGATCGCTGGTCGACGGGTCACCGCCGTTGGCCCTGATAAAAATCGGCGAGAGATAGCGCGCCACGTGGGCCAGCATCATGGTGGTGATGACCTCGTGGGCACCGGTTTTTACCTTCAAAAAAGCCGGGACTATATTCCAAGCCGCCGACAGCATCGCCGCCAAAATAAAAATCAGCGCCAAAGAGAGAAATGTAGGCAGCTGAACGGTCAAGCCGAGCCAGGTGGCAGCCATAGCCCCGATATAGTACTGCCCTTCGGCGCCGATGTTGAACAATCCGGCGTGAAAGGCCAAGGCCACCGACAGACCGGTAAACAGCAGGGGAGCCGCGTTCAGGACCGAAATGTGCCAGTTGCGTACAAAGGCGCCGTAAAACAGCGCTCTGTACGCGACGATCGGGTCGTTTTTGCTGCCCAGCATAACCACCGCGCCGATCACAATAGCAATCAGGATCCCCGCCACCGGAACCAGCAGCCGCCGCCCAACCCGTATTAAAAGCTCGACAGTGGCTTCTTTCCCCTCCATATACCAGCGGGCTCCGAAGTACAACAGCACCGCCGCCAACAGAAACCACAGCCCCGTAAAGGAGCTGCCCATATACAGAAAGGTACCTACGGCCATCAGGAGAATCACCAGGGCCATCAGGAGGGTTTTGAGTTTTTTATCATCCATTGCGCTGCTCCTCCTTTCCGCCGGTCATGTAAAAACCAACCTCTTTGTCGCTCGTTTTCTCCGGTTCCAGCTCTTTCACTATCTTTCCCTTATACAAGACCAAGATTCGATCGGACAGAGCGAAGATCTCTTCGAGCTCCAGGGAGATGAGCAGAATGGCCACGTTTCTCTCCCGCATGGCCAAAATCTGCGAATGAATATACTCTATGGCCCCCACATCCAGCCCGCGGGTCGGTTGGGAGACCAGGATGAAGGTCGGATCGCGGGAGAACTCCCGAGCTAAAATCACCTTCTGCTGGTTGCCCCCCGAAAGCTTGCCCGCCGGATTGAGTACATCGGGAGTCCGAATATCGAACTTGTCGACCAGCTCTCCGGCGTATGAGTTGATGTATTTGTAGTTTAATTTGATTCCCGTGGAAAAAGGGGCCCGATCGTGATTTCCGATCATGATATTCTCGCCGATGGTCATCTGCAGCACCAGGCCGTACTTCTGTCGGTCCGAGGGAACGTAGGAGATGCTGCGGTTCATCCTCTCCTTGATGCTCATATGGGTGATATCATCACCCTCATGGATGATCTTTCCCCCCGCCGCCGGAAGCAGCCCCACGATCGCCTCGGCCAGCTCGCTCTGCCCGTTGCCGTCGACCCCGGCGATACCGACTACCTCTCCGGGACGAACATTGAGGGAGAGTCCGTCCACCGCCGGATAGCCCTTGGAGTTGAGTACCCGCAGGTCTTCCACCTCAAAGACTTTCTTCTCACCGGCCTCCTTCTCTTTCCGCTCCACGGTGAGCACCACGTCCCGGCCGACCATCAGGTTGGCCAGCTCGGCGATACTGGTCTCGCTGGTTTTGCGTTCCCCCACCAGCTCGCCGCCCCGTAAGACGTAGACCCGGTCGGAGATCGCCTTCACCTCATCCAGCTTATGGGTGATAATGATGATCGACACCCCGCTGTTTCTCAACTCGGAGATCATCACGAAGAGCTCATCCACTTCCTGCGGAGTGAGCACCGCCGTCGGCTCGTCCAGGATCA
>DSBN01000278.1 GCA_011046055.1 Sediminispirochaeta sp.
CACGATTCCGTTGGTCTGCCCTATACTCAGCCCCGCGTCCTTGGCCAGCTGGTTTTCCGGGCGTACCCCAATTGAGAGAATGACCATGTCGGTCTGTAAGGTTCGACCACTGTTGAGCTTGACTTTGAGCAGGGAATCCTCTTTTTCAAAGGAGGCAACCCCGTCGTTGAGGTAAAACTCTACATTCTTGGTTTTCAAGTGCTGGTGGACCTCTGCGGCCATTTCGTAGTCCAGTATGTTCATCACCTGATCGGCCATCTCGACGATGGTGACAAAAATACCCTGGCTGTGGAGATTTTCCGCCATCTCCAGGCCGATAAATCCCGCTCCCACGATGACCGCTCGTTTGGGCTTGTACTGATTCATGAAGTTCTTGATAAGGTCCGTATCGGGTACGTTTCTCAGAGTGAAAATGCCCTCCGAATCGATCCCGGGTATGGGCGGCCTGATCGCCATGGCGCCGGGGCTGAGCACCAGTTTGTCGTACGTTTCCTGGTACTCCTTTCCACTGTCGGTCTCCTTGACGGTGATCGTCTTCTCCTGACGGTTGATAGACGTGACTTCCGACTTCGTCCTCGTCTCTATTCGCAGGGTCTGGTAGAATTTCTCCGGAGTCTGGACAAAGAGGTTTTCCCTATCGCTGATGGTGCCGCCGAGATAGTAGGGTAGACCGCAGTTGGCGTAGGAGATGAACTCTCCCCGTTCGAACATGATGATTTCGGCGTTCTCGTCGTTTCGTCGCAGGCGAGCGGCGGTGGTTGCACCTCCCGCGACTCCGCCAATTATTAGATATTTCATACAATACTCCTGGTAGCTTATTGTTTTAATAAGCTAAATATCAGATTAAACATATATACATAATATTTAATGTAAACGCAAATGTCAATAAACTATGACAAAGATACAAAAAATGAGAAATCCTCACATAAAAACCCGCCGTGCTAAGTCTCCGCCCCTTACGACTTTAAGAGAAAACAACGCTTGAATTTACGAGAAAAGATTACTATCATGATCTTACTGAAAAGTATTAATTTCAATTTTCCAAAAAAGGGGAGTATTATGTCAGTTTCAGCAGTACGGGAATACATTGAAAAAGTAGGCGCTCAGAATCTAGACGCCGGAGCGATCGCCTACATCGCTTCTTTGGAGAAGGTGGCACAGGTCAGTCCGGAGACGGCCGCATCTATCGTGCATGAACTTCGAGATCAGCGAAACAACCTCAAGTTGATCGCCAGTGAGAATTACTCTTCTCTCTCCTCGCAGTTGGCAATGGGCAACCTCTTCACCGACAAGTACGCCGAAGGGTATCCGAACCACCGTTTCTACGCCGGCTGTGACAACGTTGACGCCATCGAGTCCTACGCCGTCGAGCAGGCGAAGAAGCTCTTCAACGCCGAGCACGCCTACGTACAGCCCCACAGCGGTGCCGACGCCAATCTGATCGCCTATTGGGCTATTTTGTTGACCCGAGTACAGAATCCAATGCTGGAGAAGATGGGTGAGACCAACCCCGCCAAGATCACCCGTGAGCAGTGGGACCAGGTCCGGCATGAGATTTCGAAGCAGCGGCTGATGGGATTAGACTACTACTCCGGAGGTCACCTGACCCACGGTTATCGCTACAACGTATCGGCTCAGATGTTCGACGCCTACACCTACAGTGTGGATCCAAAGACGGGGTATCTCGACTACGACGCCATAGAGAAGATGGCCCAGGAGATCAAGCCCCTGATACTACTCACCGGCTACAGCGCCTATCCTCGACTGATCAACTTCAAACGGATGAAAGAGATCGCCGACAAGGTCGGAGCGGTATTCATGGTCGATATGGCTCACTTCGCCGGACTGGTGGCCGGCAAGGTCATGACCGGAGATTACGACCCGGTGGCCTACGCCGACGTAGTGACTACCACTACCCATAAGACTCTGCGGGGTCCGCGGGGAGGGCTGGTCTTGTCGAAGGCGGAGTTCGCCGACGCTCTGGACAAGGGCTGTCCCCTGGTAATCGGCGGTCCCTTGCCCCACGTGACCGCGGCCAAGGCGGTGGCCTTCACCGAAGCCAACACCGACGAGTTCAAGAACTACGCCGCCAAGATCGTAGAAAACTCCCGGGCCTTGGCCCAGGCCTGTATGGACGAGGGAATGCGGCTCTCCTCAGACGGGACGGACAACCACTTGATGCTGCTGGATGTGACCGGATTCGGACTCAACGGACGGCAGGCGGAGAGCGTGCTGCGGGAGTGCGGGATCACTCTGAACCGGAACGCCCTGCCGGAGGATCCCAACGGACCCTGGTACACCAGCGGCCTACGTATCGGGACTCCCGGGGTGACCAGTCTGGGGATGGGTACGGAAGAGATGAAGGAGATCGCCTCCCTGATCAAACTGGTGCTCTCCAATACTAAGCCCCACATCCTGACCAGCGGAAAAAACGCCGGCAAACCGAGCAAAGCCAAGTACGATATCGATTCGAAGATTGTCGAGGAGGCGGTGCAGCGGGTGAAGAAGCTGCTCAACCGCTTCGTTCTCTACCCGGAGTTGGACCTGGAGTTCATGCAGAAGCATTTTTCTTAGATCTTCGCGAAGGAGCCTAAGTTAGCGCTTGCTCAAGATCAAAAGAGCGGGGTACTACCGCAAAATTATGCGGGTTCGGTGCTCCGCTCCGTTTTTTGCCGCAGTATGTAGCCTTCTTCCACGGGAACGGAAGTTTCGATACTGTAGGATCGGCCATGGTCGGCTTTCTCCACTGCCCGACCCTCCTCGTCGTAGAGCTTGAAGTGACGGTCCTTACGGAAAAGAATATCCGGGCCGATATATTCGATCTCCTGACCGCTTCGAATTTGGTTTTTTACATCCAGCTGATAGCGTCCGTTGGCAAGCATCGGACCCAGAGTCCCCAGAAACTGGTACCGCCGATGATAGCTCAGGGAGGTGGTTTGGTCGGCGTCCCGAAGACCGAAGTAGAAACCGGTGCTGAACTCCCGCCGACTGACCTTGTACAGCTCTTGCCGATAAGCATCGAGCTCCGCTCCGTCCGCATTATCTCTCTCTCCGAGTGTATCCAGGGCTTTGCGATAACTTCGGGTCACCACTGCGGTGTAATAGAGGGACTTCATGCGCCCTTCGATCTTGACCGAGTCCAGCCCGGCGCGACGGAGCTCTTCGATATGGTCGAACATGCACAGGTCCTTGGAGGAGAGAATGGTGGTATAACCCTCCTCGGGGTTCTCTAAGACCGGGTAGTACTCTCCAGGACGCTGTTTCTCCTCCAGGACTCGGTAGTTCCAACGGCAAGAATGGGTACAGTCTCCTTGGTTCGCGCTTCGCCCGGCCATGTAGCTACTGAGAAAGCAGCGCCCCGAGTAGGCCAGACACATCGCCCCGTGGACAAAGGCCTCCAGTTCCAACTCGGGGACCGTATCTTTGATCTCACGGATCTCCGAGAGACTGGTCTCCCGCCCCAGTATTACCCGGGAGAAGCCCAGGTCATAGTAGAGCCGGGCCGCTTCACGGTTGATGCAGTTTGCCTGGGTGCTGAGGTGGAAGCGTTGTTCTGGAAAGAGGCGCCGTAGAAGCGTGTATGCGCCCAGGTCGCTGACGATGATCGCGTCGAGGGGGTAGAGCGACAGGTACTCGCGGTTCTCCTCGAGCTGGCGCAGGTCGTCGTTGTGGAAAAAAATGTTGATCGCCCCGTAGAGTTTTTTCCGGCCCTTTATCCGAGCAATTTCCCGCCACTGGTCACCAGAAAAATTCTCAGCTCTTGAGCGAAGGGAGAAGGAGCTGATGCCGATGTATGCGGCGTCAGCTCCGTAGAGATATGCGTATTTGAGTTTTTCCAAATTTCCCGCCGGGGCCAGAAGTTCCATGGCCGCCCCGCTAAGAGGGAAAGGCGATCTGAATCACCTCTTCCATAC
>DSBN01000026.1 GCA_011046055.1 Sediminispirochaeta sp.
GGTGGGGCGAGGGGGGGGAACAAAACCGAGTTCTCTCTTTTTTTGAAGAACCTAAAAAAAGAGAGAGCCACCGTGCTCCTGTTGGACGGACTCACCGATCCGGGCAACCTGGGAGCGGTGTTACGCAGTTGCGACCTGTTCGACCTGGACTTGCTGGTGTTACCTACCCGACGCAGCGCCAAGATCAACGGTACGGCGTTGAAAGCCTCCGCCGGGGCGGGGGTATACGTCTCCTATGCTGAGGTAAACAACCTTGCACGAGCGATTCGCGAGCTCAAGGAGCACGATTTTTGGGTTTATGGGGCCGATGTTGAGGGCGAGCCAGTCTGGAGCGTGAAATTTCCTCCACGTGTAGCGCTGCTGTTGGGCTCCGAAGGCGGAGGGCTTGGGCGGCTCACCTCGGAGCACTGCGATCAGATGGTGACTATTCCTACCGGAGGGCATATAGACTCACTGAACGTTTCGGTGGCCGCGGGGATCCTTCTCTATGAGCTCCGTCGTCGCTCCGTTTCTCCCGTGTAAGGGGAAATTTTTCTCTTAAATATCCTCAAAAAAACGGTTGCCGATGTCGTTTCTGTTCCAGGCGCCGGGAAAACGTACCGCGCCGATATGCTGATACGCCTTTGAGTTGGCCTTGAGAATGTTTTCACCCAAACCAACTACGGTGAAGCAGCGGCCGCCGGTGGTGTAGATTTTCCCATCTCCGTTTTTTTGGGTTGCTCCGTGAAACAGTATGCTCTCCTTGTTGGGGAAGAAGGGGTCGATGGAGACCACCTGTTTTTTTGGTGTTTGCTGAGGGTATCCGTCCGCGGCGACGACTACGCCTACGGCGGAGTGGTGCGAGAGTTTGAGGTTGAATTTATCCAGCTGCTGTCTGTCGATGGCCTTGGCCAGCTCGCCCAGATCGGATTCGATGAGTGGTATCAGGACTTGCGCCTCGGGATCGCCGAAACGTAGGTGAAAGCTGGTGACCTTGGCGGTACGTTCTTGAATCAAGAGACTGAAAAAGAAGACTCCCTTGTAACAAAGTCCTTCGGCCCGTAGACCTTCGATGGTCGGCTCAATAATGTCGGTGAGGATATGGGCGTGTATTTTGTCGCTCAGAATGGGTACCGGGCAGATTGCCCCCATTCCGCTGGTACCCATACCGGTGTCGTTGTCCTGGGCTTTGTGATAGTCTGAAACCGGCGGTAGAATGAGGTGGTTTTTTTCGTCCAACAGGGCGAATACCGAGAGGTTGATCCCCTCTTCAAAACGTTCGACCAGCAGGGTATCCTGCTGCAGGATCTCCCGACCCAACTGGAGAAGGCGCTCTTTGTTTCTGGAGTCGAAGACGTTTTTCCCGTTGGTAGCCTTGTTTCTTTTGAGCACCAAGCGACCGGGGTGGGACTCTACATATTCGGCAAAAGCGTCAAAGTCGTGGAAAATCTCCGCCCTGGTGCTGGGTATGGAGTATTTCTTTATAAATTCACGGGCAAAGAGTCGTTCTGTTTCCAAACGGCCGGCGGCTTTGGGGGCACCGAAGACCGATATACCTTCCGCGTTCAGAAAGTCGACGACTCCGTTGCTGATAGATTGGCTGTCTCCCACGAAACAGTAGTCGACTTCCAGTCTTCGGCAGAGTGCCGCCACCTGTTCGGGATCAGTTATGTCCGTATCGGTAATGTTTTCAGCGATTTCTCCTGTTCCGGAATTGCCGGGAGCAACGTAGAGTCCGTTTATTATATGACTTTTTGAAATAGCCCAAGCCAGGGCGTGATCTTTGGCACCGGATCCGAGAATAAGGACTTTCACAAAAACCTCCGCTTCCGTCTGTTGTTCTTACAGGGCCATTCTTACATTATTAGCTGGATCTTCTCAAGGCTAGAGCTTCGCTTTTCGCTCAATAAGTCTCTATCAGACTGCGGTACTCCTGATAGGTGGAGCATCTCATGAGTTCATTTCTGATCGCGGCGCCCCCGGGCATCCCTTTGGTGTAGGCTCCGAAGTGCTTTTTCATCTCTTTGCAGGCGTTTCGTTCGCCCTTGTACCGGACTGACTTGTCCAGGTGCTTCAAACCGAGCCTCAGGCGAGCCGTGCCCTCCATTGCTTCCGTGGTGGTCCCGTTTTCCAGTAGCCTTCGAGTTCTTTGGAAGATGTCCGGGTTCCCGACGGCACCCCGAGCGAACATGACCCCCGAGCAGCCCGTTTCTTGCAGCATTCGCCGGGCGTCCTCCGGACTGAAGAGGTCTCCCGAACCGATGACCGGAAGGTCGACCTCCGAGGCCAGTTTGCTGATATGCTGCCAATCCGCCCGACCCGCGTAGCCTTGAGTTCTGGTCCGGGGATGGATGCTGATCATCGACGCTCCCGCCGCAGCCGCGGCTTCGGCGGCATCCAGGTAGTTTATCTCGCGGCTGTCCCAGCCGGAGCGAATTTTCACACTAATCGGAATATCGGTGGCGCCGGCTAAAACACGAACGATTTCGGCTATGGTGTTGGGGCTGCGCATAAGAGCCGCTCCGGCGCCGGTTTTCGTGACCTTCGGCACCGGACAGCCGCAGTTGAGGTCGATAATGGTGGGGTTGTAAGAGAGAAGAGCCGGGAGGGCGCGCCTGGCTTGATCCGGGCTGGATAGAAATATCTGAATCGCCAGCTGTTCTTCCCCGGGAGCCCTTTCCATGAGGCGGAGGCTCTTTTCGTTGCCTCGGGCAATGGCCTCGGCGGAGACCATCTCCGTGAAGACAAGGGATGCTCCAAATTCGAGACAGAGCTCGCGGAAGGCTTTGTCGGTATAGCCGGCCAGAGGGGCCAGAAAAAGATTGCCGGGAATCAGAACTCCCGCCAGCTTAATAGGTGAAAATAGTCCACTCATAGGTCTAATCGATTCTATCTTCGAATTTAAGTCTTGATGCTATTTGTCTATTCCGAAGAAACGCAGACTGTTGTTGTAGAGGACGTCGGCCACCTCTTCGGGATCCTCACCTCGCAGTTCGGCGATGAATTCGAGATTTGCCTTTAGATAGGCCGGCCGGTTCCGCTTTCCCCGGTACTGGGCGGGGACCATGAAGGGACTTTCGGTTTCAATCAGCATCCGTTCCAGGGGCATGTTTTTGGCCGTCTCGTGGAGATTTTTTGCGTTGCGGTACGTCACATTCCCGGCGAAGGAGATATACAGATCCAGTTCTAGGGCTTTCTGGGCGTACTCCCAGTCTTCGGAGTAACAGTGCAGCACCCCGCCTTTTGAGGGAATCTTGTCCCGCAGGATACTCAGCACGTCGTCCCCGGCTTCCCGGTTGTGGATAATCACCGGGAGGTCCAGGTGTTCGGCCATCTCCAGCTGGTGGATGAAAAGCTCGATCTGGCTGTCTTTATTGCCGAATTTACGGTAGTAGTCCAGGCCGATCTCGCCCAGAGCGACTACACGGTCGAATCGGCTGCCCTCTTCGATCTTCATCTCCCATTCTTTGCCGGGATTGGTAACTTCTGAGGGAGAAACGCCGATACTATGGTATACGTGGGTGGCGGTTTTCAGGTTGTCGTAGACCTGGAAGAAGTCATAGAGACTGTTACAGATGCTCATGATGTGCTTCACATCCGACTGTTTGGCTTCCTGTACGATAAAAAGTTGTTCAATTGGATCTTCATTGATCAATCCAATATGCGCATGGGTATCAAATAACTGCATAATCATTGTCCGATTTATTATGGATTTTGTTTGGTTTTTCTAATACAGGATCAACATAGCACGAAAAGAGGGAGCGGTCAATTGTATTTGACAATTTTTTTCCTGCGTGGTAACCTTTTACGGGTTTACTGCAGTAAACGGTACATAGAGGAGTAAAAATGTCCCCGGCTAACCAATACAAAAAGGTCGAGCAAAAGCTGTTTGATTTCTTTCTGAATATATTTACTCGAGTCTACAC
>DSBN01000136.1 GCA_011046055.1 Sediminispirochaeta sp.
CTTTAAAGTATGTCCGGTAAAGATATAGGCCAACTCAGCGACTTATTCCATGAGGCAGCTCACAGATTCGCCGACTACGGCCCTCAGAGCGTGGACTACCAGGAGATCGCCGAGTACTTCCGCCGTCTGAGCGGTGCTCGCTTCGTCTCCTTCAATGAGATATCCGGGGACATGGAGTACAGCACCACCATGTCCATCGCCGGTCTCAAGGAGAGCATCAAGAAAGCCTCGAACCTCTTCGGCTTCCCTTTGGTCGGCTCGTCGTACCGCATTGATCCCCAGCTTCAGCGCATCTTCGAGACCAAGTCCATAGTCGAGTACGAAGACCTCTGCCAATTGGTCGCCAGTCAGATCCCGCCTGAGATATGCAGCCGCGTACTAGGTCTGTTCAATTTGGGAAAAACCTACGCCCTGGCCCTCTTTGCCCGCTCTACACCGATCGCCGACAAACTACCCGAGCTGATCTACCATCTCGACGCCGAAGGCCGCATAGAGTTCATCAACCAAGCGATACAGCGTTACGGCTACACTCGCGAGGAGCTCAAAGGCGCCCATATCCTTGACCTGATTCACCCCCAGGACCGGGACAAGGCTCGTTGGAAGCTCGCCGAGAGGAGGACCGGTGCCCGCTGCACCAGAGACTTCGAAGTACGCCTACTGACAAGGGACAGAAAGGCGGTCTACCTCTCGATCACCAACCACCGGGTCACCGGCGACCCGATTCTTCTGGTGAACGCCGAGGGACTCTACAGCGGTGAGCCCGGGGCCGGCGAGTTTCTGGGGACCCTGGGAATAGGCCGGGATATCACCGAACGGAAGGCGCTCCAAAACGAGTTGGATCAGCAGTCCCAGATGACCCGGATGATCATCGAACATCTCGGCGAGGCGGCCTGGCTCGAAGAGATCGAACCGGCACGTTCCCTCTACCTCAACCCCGCGGGGGAGCGGCTTTTTCAAGTCAGCAGCGAAGAGATGAGGGAAAACCCCCGCAGCTGGTTAAAAGTTCTCCACCCGGAGGATCGTAGAAACATGAACGAAACCCTCGACCGCCAACCTCAAGAGAAGCCACCAAGCCCCGTGGAGTACCGAGTTCTGAGTAAAGAAGGAGAAGAGAGACGAATACGGTCACGGATGTTCCCCGTCAAGAATCTATCCGGTGAGACCACCAGATATGTGGGATTGGCTCAAGATATCACCAAGGAATGGCAGGAAAAGAAACAGCTCCAAGAGTCCTTGGCGCGGGAACAGGCCTTCGTCCGGGAGCTCAACCACCGGGTGAAGAACAACCTCTCCATGATCGACAGCATGCTGAACCTCGAAGTCAGTCGGCTCTCCCCGAATCAGAGTCCACAAGAGGGTATCGCCCTGTTGGAAAAGATACGCAATCGCATCCGGGCGGTGGGCGTGGTCCACGAAATGCTCTACGGCAGCTCCAGGGCCAAAGAAGTGGAGCTGGCGCGTTATCTCCGGGAGCTCGGGACGGGTATCCTATCCTCCGCCGCGCAGCCCTCTGGAAATATCCGCCTGGATTTCGAAACCCCCGAGACCCTCTGGCTGCCCATCGCGGTCAGCATACCTCTGGGTATGATCTACAGCGAACTGATCACCAACGCCCTCAAGTACGCCTTTCCCGAGAGAAGCGGCGGAACCATCCGGGTAGTTTTGGAGGAACGGGAGTCGGACCAATACCTCCTGCAGGTCTGCGACGACGGCTCTGCTCTCTCCCCGGACTACGACCGCAAGAATCAAAGTATCGGACACTCTTTGATAAGCGCCCTCGCCCGCCAGATAGACGGTGAGTTTCGTATCCGCAGCGAGGCGGATCACGAATGCTTCATCCTCACATTCTCAGGTCAGATATAGATTCTCCGGTCAGATATAGAGCGAGCCGGTCAACGACCCCAGGACAAAAAAAAGCCCGAACCGGCGCCGAAACGGCCTCCGGTCCGGGACGGGCGGGAGGTAAAATTCTATTTACGGGTTGTATATTTGCCCTTCAGACCATAATTGTCCGCCAGATGGGCGATCAGGTTGAAGGCTACCTGCTGCGCTTTGGCCGGATCGATGTCTCCGTTTATTCCCACCACCCGGTTGCGGGGGAAAAAACAGGCGGCGTAGACCACCGCCTCGTCGGTGGCAACTTCGTAGTAGCTGTTGTTCAAGGCGCAGTACTTTCCCCCCAGGTAGAAGCCCTGTTGGGGGACGTAGGTGCCTTCTTTGACAAACTCAAAATCGATGTTTTCCTTGCTGTTCAGGTCTTCGTGGCAGACAAAATTTATTTTGTAGGTGATCTTCATCTCTCTCTCCTTATGCTTAACCGCGGAACTCTCGGTTGTACGGTTTGCCCAGAGCCAAGGGGCCCAAGTTGCGTCCCTTGTAGGTCAGGGCCAATACAACAATAACCAGCACGTAAGGCATGGCCACCGCTATCTCGTAGGGAAACTCGATCCCGTAGACCTGGATCGACCTCTGCAGGGCGTGGGCCATGCTGAACAGCAGGGCACCCCACATCACTCCGGTGGGTTTCCAACGTCCGAAATAGACCAGGGCCACCGCGATGAAGCCGCGGCCTGCGGTGAGGTTGTCAGCAAACATCTGAGCCTGGCCGATACTCAGGTAGGCACCGGCCAGACCGGACATCATCCCGCTGACAGCAAGACACTGATAACGGATCTTCTCGACGCTTATACCGAGGGTATCCGCCGCCTGCGGGGAAGTCCCCACCGCCCGGACCTTCAGCCCCCAGGAGGTCTTGAACAGTACATACCAGGCCGCCGGCACCATCAGGTAGGCCAGGTAGACCATCGGATTCTGATTGAACAAGATACGCCCGATTATTGGTATGTCCTGCAATACGGGGATAGAAATGCGTCCGATGCCGTCGATGCTGGTCACTCCTCCCACGTAGAGGCGAAAAAGTGTTCCCGAGACTCCCCAGCCGAACATGTACAGCCCGATACCGGAGATTCCCTGCTGCGCCTTGAAGGTCACGCTCACCAGGGCCATCAAGAGCCCCATCAATCCACCGATGGCCATCGCCGCAAATATCCCGAGGATGGGGCTTCCGACTATGAATACCACGTAGAAGCCGACGAAGGCGCTGAGCATCAAGATACCCTCGGTACCAAGGTTGAACACGCCGCTGCGCTGATTGAACATCTCCCCGAGGCTGGCGAACAGCAGCGAGGCGCTCAAGGGGATACCACTGATTATGACGCCGACGATTATTTCTACAATCATGCTCGGCCTCCTTCGGGGGTTCTCTCGGCGGCTTTTTTCCCGCCGAGCAGAAGCCGCAACCTCTCACGGAACTTCGGGTTTCGCAGAAAAAGGTAGCTCGAGACTATAGCCATGATGATCAGCCCCTGGATCGCCAGGATGATCGAGGCTGGCACGTCCACCGCTCGCTGCATCATGTCCGCCCCGACTATCAACAGACCGAAGACCATCGACGCGGGTATAATACCCAGGGGATGGAGGCCGCCGAAGAGGGCGACCACGATACCGCTGAAGCCGTAGTTGGCGGTGATCGATTCCAAAGCCCTGTGGTGAACGCCCATCACCTCGACGGCACCGGCCATTCCGGCAAAGCCGCCGGAGAGGACCATCGCCAGCACCAGGTGGTGCTTCACGTTCATCCCCGCGTACGTGGCCGCTTTTGGCTCGGCGCCAACGGCGCGCATCCGGTAGCCCACCGTGGTCTTCCAGAGAAAGAGGAATACCACGATCGCCAGGCCGATGGCGATCACCAGTCCGGAGTGAAGCCGAAAGCCGGGTATGAAGCGACTCAGCCAGGCGTTCTGGGAGAGCATCGCCGACTGAGGCACACCGGTTCCATAGGCGACCTCGGCGGGGTCGATCATCGGTCCCCGCAGCAGATAGAGGTATATTTGGA
>DSBN01000284.1 GCA_011046055.1 Sediminispirochaeta sp.
GAGGGGAGAAAAATGCTATTTCATCATGTCTGGGAGCGGGTTACGGGACAGCCTGAATTACTGTCTCTGATCCGATATACCGCCGTGCTGACCTTGACTATGGCTTATATACATGCTACTTTTTCTGGACTTCCCCAAAACTAATTCTATAAACGGAGAGGAATACAAAATATGATACAGCTACTTGCAAATGCGTCTATACTCATGGGTGCACCCCAGTCGGGTGCCGCCGGTGGAAGCGCTTCTGGACAGATGATGACCACCTTTGTTACCTTTGGTCTGGTCATTCTAATTTTCTACTTTCTTATTATCAGGCCGCAGAATAAAAAACAGAAAGAGGCGCAGAAAATGATCGCCGCTCTCAAGAAGGGAGACAAGGTCGCGACCATTGGCGGAGTCCGGGGTACCATCACCAGCGTCAAAGAGAGCACCGTGGTGATCAAAGTCGACGACAACGCAAAAATCGAGTTCTCCAAAAACGCGGTGGCCACGGTTATCGACAAAAAGAAAGAAAAAGAGACCAGCCAAGATTCGGACGAAGAGTCCTCGGATACTGAAGACAAAGAGTAGGCTACTTACTAGTACAATATCAACTAATCCCACAGTCGGAGTTTAACGTATGAGCAAACGTGGACGGTTACTGGTTATAGTTCTGGTGCTTGTTGTAAGCGGAATTTTTCTCTATCCAACTTTTGAGTGGTATTTCATGATACCCCAGGAAGAAAAAGAGCTTGCCGCCGGTTCAAAAACCCAGATTCGGGAATATGCCCGAGGTCAAGCTGCCAAAGAACTTGAGCAGTTGAAAAATATGGTCGCCAGCGACCCCGAACAGGATCTCCCGCAAGAGTATCGGTATCTCATCGAGACCGCCGAGGAGGCCTACGAGCTGAAGGGGAGAGAGACTCCCGATAAATGGACGGTGGCTACGGTACTCCAGGCTTTCAACAGCGAAGCCGAGGCCTTTGACGCGCTGGAAGAGAGACATCGCTCCCGCCTGCTGACCTTGAAAGAGAAGGGGTCGCAGGTTATGCAGTTGGGACTCGATCTTTCCGGGGGGATGAGAATTCTTCTGGAAGCGGACCCGGAGAGTCTTGAAGAGCGTCTCGGTCACGAACCCAGTCAGGCCGAGCAGGAAGAGGCTATCAATCTGGCTCTGGAGATTCTCACCAACCGAATCGACCGATTCGGGGTGACCGAGCCTGAGATTCGCCGTCAGGGACAGGAGGGGATCTCCGTAGAGATTCCCGGCGCCGCTGATCCTGAACGGGTCAACTCCTTTCTCATGGGCAAGGGCTCGCTCAACTTTCACATAGTCGATCAGGAGATCAGCCAAGAGGTCGTTCGCTATTTCCAACAGAATCCCACCGAGGTGTATACCGAGAGGGGGGCGATCAGACGACCCGATTTTGTACCCGCAGGGATGGTCATCCGTGGTTATTACACCAAGGACCAGTACGGTATCGATCAGCTGCAGCGCTATGTAGTGGTGAGGGAGGAGATCGGTCTCGACGGCGGTCATATCCAGAACGCCACCGTCGGTCAGCATCCGATTACAGGAAAGCCGGTGATCAATTTTACCCTCGACCGGGAGGGGGGTGATATTTTTTACAAACTCACCTCCGCCAACCAAGGGGAGACTATGGCTATTCTGATGGACGACAAAGTCAAGGCGATGGCCCGTATCTCCGAGCCTATTCGAGATCAGGTGCAGATGACCGGTTTCGAGCGTGATGAGGCTCACGATATAGCGCTGGTACTCCGTACCGCCGCTATGCCGGTAGACCTCCGAGTGGTCAACCAACAGGCCGTAGGCGCTTCTTTGGGAGAGGATTCGGTCAGGCGGGGCTTGAACGCCATAAGTATCGGCTTTTTACTGGTTATTATCTTCATGCTTCTCTATTACAAAGTGGGAGGTCTGATCGCCGATCTGGCTCTGGTGCTGAATCTGGTCTTTATTGTGTCCATACTCTCGGCGTTCAACTTGACGCTGACCTTGACCAGTATCGCCGGTATTATCCTCACCGTCGGTATGGCGGTGGATGCGAATGTGATTATTTTCGAGCGCATCAAGGAGGAGTATCGGTTGGGGAAGAGTCCCGACGCTTCGGTGAAAGCGGGCTTTCGCAAGGCCTTCTGGACTATAATGGACGCCAACATCACTACTTTTATCGCCGCCTTGGTACTGTCCCAGTTGGGTTCGGGCCCGGTACAGGGTTTTGCCAATACTCTGGCAGTCGGTATAGTCAGTTCGATGTTTACCGCCCTGTTTGTCTCCCGGCTTGTATTTGACTTTGGGGTCGAGCAGCTTCGTGCGAAAAAACTGAGTATTGGCTGGAGGACTCGATGAGGAAAGTAATTCGTTTTACCAAACTACGCTATATTATGTTCGCCCTTTCCGCCGTGGTTCTGATTGGTGGAATTGGACTGACCTCGAGTCAGGGCGGTTTCAACCTGGGGATCGACTTTCAGGCCGGTTTGAACCAAAGAGTGCAGATCGCACCGGTGGGCTTCAGTGTCGCCTACACCGGGGATCGAGACGCCTCTCTCGACATCGTCGGGCAGAGCCTGCGAGTCGAGCTGAGAGGAGAGGGGGGGGTAGAGTCATTCGATTTTCCCTTCGCCCAACACCAGACACTGAGAAACATGACCGGAGCCCTTGAGACTATCGAAGGGGTAGAGACCGAGCTTCTTGCCGACGGCGGAGCCGCCAGCGACGGAATCGTAGGGGGACTTAGCTACCCCTTGGCCCTCGGCGAGGAGGCGGTCAGCGTCAATGTACGGAACATCGATTCGGAGGATCGTCTTCGTATCGAGAATATTCGGGAAGCTTTGGCCCAGGTGGGTGACCCAAGAGTGCAAGTCGTGGGTGATCCGGTGAACCAAGAGTTTATGATTCGTCTCGAAGATCCAAGCGGAGATCAAAAGGAGCAGCTTGAATCCCAGATACGTAGTGTCCTGGAGGAGCGCTACGGCGACGGAACGATAGTGGTGAAGCAGTCCGAATATGTGGGACCGAGATTCTCTAAGAGCCTGGCCGAACAGTCGGTGAGTCTCACCCTGTTGGCCCTGCTATTGATCCTGGCCTACATCTGGTTTCGGTTCAAGTTGGGCTACGCCGTAGCGGCGATCACCGCTCTGGCCCACGACGTACTGATTATGCTCGGTTTTATCGGAACAACGCAACTGGAGGTCTCTACCACGACCATCGCGGCGGTGCTCACCATCATCGGATACTCCCTCAACGACACCATCGTTATTTTCGATCGGATCAGGGAGAACGAAGGCCTGTTGCAGGGTAGAGACATCGAGGATATCATCAACACCAGTATCACCCAGTCCTTGAGTCGAACCCTGATCACCTCCTTGACCACCCTGTTGGCGGTCGGCGCGTTATACGCTTTCGGTATCGGGGTGATCAAAGATTTCGCCCTCAACCTGATTGTCGGAATCTTGGTAGGTACTTACTCCTCGGTTTTCATCGCCTCGCCGGTACTCCTTGCATGGCGACGGGGGCAGGAGAAGCGCCTCATGAAAAAGAAGCGTCTCAGTCCGGCCCTGGCCAAGGAGGAGGCGTCCGTAGGACCAGCCGGGCCGACGGCCAAACAGGCTCCGGTCAGCGACGGTGGGGTAGACCTCTCGGCGGTGAAGTCTGAAATGCCCGAGGTTCCGGTGGCCGAGCGCAAGAAAAAGGGCAAGCGACAGAGCAAGAAAAAGAAAAAATAGTTCCGTAGAGCGGAATATGTCTCTTTATAAACGGCGCGACTTCAGCAATTCTCATTTTGGAAAGTGCACTTGCACTTTCCAAAATGAGAATGCCTCCAACAGTTAGAAACACAAATCATTGCTATGCAAATGAAGCAAATTCTCAATTTGGAAGTCATTAGAC
>DSBN01000177.1 GCA_011046055.1 Sediminispirochaeta sp.
GCTTTACGCCTATGACGGAACAACGGCCAAGGTCTATGGCTCCCAAGTCTTCTGGGCTGACGGTTACGGAAATGCAGGAAATACCGGCGGCTATGCGGACAACTTGACGGTTGGCGGCGGGACCTTCTATTGGGGCCAGCGGGCTTCAACCCCCTATTACCACGTTGGGATTGCCGAATATGGTGTGACCTCCGTCAAAGATTGGACGCTCTACTAGGAGCGCTGAAGTTACAATCGAAGTGCTTGATGAAGCCAGGGGACGAAAGTTCCCTGGCCTTTTTTCTTTATCGCCGCAGGAGCGATTGTTGTCACTTGAACCCTAGTGCTGCAAGGACTGGAGAGAGCGCTAAAACTTGAAGGGGCAGCGGATAGCGCAAGGACCGCAACCGAGCTGGAAAGCGACACCGGTCGAGAGGATTCCTGGGAATGCGGCTGCGCGGTTTGCCCGCCGCTCCAGAGCACCTCTTTGCGGCTCCAGTCAGCGGAAGCGAACTGCGGAGCGGCCTTCAACCCTGAGCTGGAGGGCAAAGCTGCCTGCCCGGACATATCGCAAAAAAAACTTTGCGCGGCACAAAAAAAGAGCTTGACATGAGAAGGGGTGAAAGGCAGTATTCGGTTGGTTGAGAGAAGCAACTTATTGTCAAAACAGCGAACCCCACAAGAAACCCTAAGGAAGGAGGTGAGATAAGTTGAGTAAATTCAGAGGATTTACGCTGATCGAGCTATTGATTGTAGTCGCGATTATTGGGATCTTGGCGGCAATCGCGATCCCGAACTTCCTGCAGGCACAGGTTCGCGCTAAGGTAGCAAGAGCCGTAGCCGAAATGCGGACCCTTGCGACGGCGATGGAAACCTATGCGGTGGACAATACCGTTTATCCGTTTGACTGGGACAGCCGGGGGTGGCCGTGGCATTTGACCGATGCTTTCAGCACGCCGATTGATTATGTCACCAACGCGAGCTCAATGGCCGATCCGTTCCGGGAGCAATATGTGTCCCCCACGCGCCGGTATCGCTATATCCAACCGATTGCCAACCTCTGCTCTGCGCCGTGGCCGCCGTGTCCTTATCCGGGACCCTACTTAACTCGCTGGGACTCCGCAGCCTGTCTGACCGATGACAACGCGGCGCTAGCCCGGCTGAACTATGGGGACTGGAAGCTGAGCAGCTCCGGCCCGGACAAGACGGCCAGCAGCGGATTCACAACGATTGGCTTGGTATATGACCCCACGAACGGGACGATTTCCAACGGGGACATTATTCGGACTCAGAAGTTCGCTGACGCCAAGGAACGCGGGTTCTGAGTGCGCCAGCGGATCAACAAGGCACTGGACCTCTACGAGAGCATGACAGGAGATGACCGCAACGCACCCTCTTCTCGAAGCAGCGCCGTGAACTTTCGGCCATCCTCCCTGCTCGAGAGGAGGGTGCGGTCAACTCCCAAGTCTGATCCTCACTCTGGAAGGCCAGCACCCCCGAGGATGGATGAGCGGCTTCTGTCATTGTTCCCCAAATTCAGCCGGGTTTCTGGGGGATCGGCTGAAACGAAAGGCAGGTGAGGCTAACCACAACAGAAGAGCATTCTGCAGTGCTTTATGGTTTCAAGGATTTGTGGAAGAGAGGATGGCGCTCCCTTCCCGTAAGGGCGCCCGGATCGAGACGAAAGGAGTTCGATCATGCGCAAACTCGTTCTGACACTCGCTCTGTTGTCTATCGTGCTCTCGCCGGCCTACGCGGCGCAGAGAATCACCAACGGCAGTTTCGAAAGCTGGACCGATGGCAACCCGGACTGGTGGGTGGCTTGGCAGGTCGTGCCTAACGCGACTTGGGAGCAGGAGACTTTCGACCTTCCCCCGGATGATCATGGGGATTCAGGACTGTCTTGCCTGTCCATCACCTTCACGGTGGCCGATACGGATAATCGCTCTCAGTTCAGGACCCCCACCTTTGTCGTCGCAGATGAGCTGGTCAACATGGCCAGTTTCACCGTCAGCGCCTACATCAAGGGCACCTATGCCCGCATCTACGCCGCCCATAGCGACGACGACGTAACTTGGACGAGAGACGCCGCGAATGTGGTGAACTTGAGGGATGCCGGCGATGTCTGGACCTGGAAAACCAGCGGCACGGTGGACATCACCACGGCGGCCGAAGGCTCTGCTTACTTTGCGCTGGCCACCCATAATTACGATGGCACAGCCCTGTTCGATATGATCAGCATCAAGGATGATACGAGTCCGGTCGACGATTGGTACCTGTATTGATGGGTTTGTGAGAGGGACTATGGGTGCGAAACGGCGTGGCTGCAACCAGCCACGCCGTTTTCCTGGAATTGCGCTCGGCAGCAACACTCAAAACGACCGCTAGGAATGCAGCCAAGCCCCTCTTTACACAAGTGTTGAGACCCAGGAGGACACAAGGCAGGAGATGCACCCGTCCCCGGTGAAGACTAGCTGTTTCTGCGGGCTGTGCTGCCTGGTTTCCTTGATGTTTCTTGCGTGCCACCCGGCCTCCGGTGCGCAATTGGTTGGAGTTCGGACAGATACCGGCGATGAGTTCTACTGGGAGCATCTCGAGACTTATCTGAACTTCCTTTTCTTTGAATGGCCCGATCAGCTTGACCGATATTATCCCGAGCCGGATAGCCCCGAGAATTGCCGGCCCTTGGTTTCGCGGCTGGTGGCCGAGAGCGTGATTGCGGAAAGCTCCAAGGCGCTTCTGAGCAATTCCGAGGTTGAGCAAGCAATGAAACACCTCCTCCAACAGTTTGAGCGTTCCTGTCTTCAACCATGCCTTGACCACTGGCTCCTGGAGCAGGTGACGATCACGGAAGATGAAATATCTGAGGCTTATCACGAGAATCGCGAACAGTACGCGACCCCGGAGAAACGCCAAGGGCGCAATATCTTTGTTGAGGTGGGGCCGACTCGAAGAACAGACGAGGAAGCCAGGGCGCTTGCTGAAAGTCTCCTTGCGAGAATCAAGGCTGGGACGGATTTTGATAAGATCGCTGACGAGTTTTACAGGATGCAGGGGGATGAGCACCCAGAGAAAAGGGGGCTCTTGCCTCCCTTCGACCGATGCAAGTACAGCGAGACTTTTTCCAGTGTGGCCTTCGCTCTCGAAGAAGGTGAAGTCTCGCAGATTATAGAACTGCCAAGGGGCTATTGCATCGTGAAGATCACGAAGAGAAGTCCTTCCAGTTATCAGAGCCTGCCGGAAGTGCGAGGGAAGATCGTATCCATCTTGCAGGAAGAGAAGCTGCCGGCGCTGAGAAAGCAAACGCAGGCTCCTTTTGAAACGGCGCGGGGAGTCAGGCGCTTGTATCCCCAGGAGCCGGACAGCCCGATAACGAGTTCGACTCCGCTGTTTCAGTGCGATGGGAAGACCATCTATGCTTCCACGCTTTTTGCGAAGTACCCCCACGCCATCGGCATCTTTCAGAGAGATCATTTCCTTTTTGTCAAGTACGCGGAAAGGCTGCTCAGCGAGACCCTTTTAATGGCGGACCAGAATTTCAAGCGCCAAGTGGAATCTTGTCCGGAGTACCAATGCGTCCGGCGATTCGTGGTCAATGCAGTCCTTTGCGATGCGATCATTTCTGAGAGGCTTGCAAAGGAATTCCCGGCGAAGGAGGATCTGCTCCGATACTACGAGGAGCAAAAAGAAGAACGGTTCAAGGACCGGGGCGAAGTGAAACTCGAGACGCTCCACATCCGGGAACAATACGCCCCCGAGAGGAATATCGGTGAAAGGTATTACGTGGAGAGGAACGTGGAAGAAGTAGCGCAAGGGGTAAGAAATCTCTTGTCGGAGGGCAAGACCCTTCGCGAGATCGCGGAATACTATCAGAATGAAGAGTGCGTTCAATACACGTCTGCCA
>DSBN01000356.1 GCA_011046055.1 Sediminispirochaeta sp.
AAAAAAGGGTATTTCAATCACCGGTATAGCCCTATTGATCGATCACCATATGATGATCAGACACGTCTCCTACACCGAGGAGCTCCAGCACAAGATAAAAAGAGAAGACTACATCGGACGAACCTGTTATCAAGCCCTGTGGGAACTGAATACCCCCTGCTCCTGCTGCCCCCTCGGACGGCAGCGGCGGCCGGAGTCGACCATTCACCAAAACATCCAGCAGCGGCTGCTCTCCTGTTTCAACACCGAAGCCTCCGAGTCGATCATTCCCATCCAGCTCGACCAGCCCCACTACCTCCTGCTGATCAACGAGACCAGAATGGAAACAAAGCTGATGCAGATACTCAACCGGGACGGCGACGTCCCGGACGGACACAAAGCTTTTCTCAAGAGTCCGAATTTCAAAGAGTACCTTGACCATCTCTATTTTTTTCATCAATACTCTACCATATTAGGTCGTTACAGCCTCACACCTACCGAACAGGAGGTGGTTACCTACATACTGCGCAACCACCCCTCCAAAGAGATCGCCCAACGGCTCTACATCAGCAAAAAAGCGGTGGATTTCCACCGTCAAAATATTCGCAAGAAGCTGGGGATCACCGGTCGGAAGACCACCATCGGTGAATTCTTGTTACGTCTCAAACAAGAGGTAGGACAATGACAAAAAGTAAAGACCGAGATTTCAACGAAATCATGGTGTCGGAGCTGCGGCACCGGACCATGAACTTCTTCAACCTGATGAGCAGCGTGCTGCGGATCAAGCTGGAGAGCAGCCAGCACGGCGAGGATACCAGAAAATTCGGCTACGAAATACTGACCCTCATCGACTCATTCCGCAGTATCTTCACCCAGTTCGTCTATCGCGAGGAGCGTGCCCCCCTGATGGCGGGTGACCTCTTTCAGCAGCTGACCAAGTCCCTGCGCAGCTTCCCCGTCCTCGACTCCGCCGAGCCGGTACGCCTGGACACGCGGATCGAGCCCCTGGAGCTGCCCGGCGACAGCATCGTCCCCCTGACGCTGATCACCGTGGAGAGCTACACCAACAGCCTCAAATACGCCTTCCCCGAACACCACGAGGGAGAGAAGGAGTTTCACATTCACCTCCGAAAAAAGAATGAGCAGGCCCAGCTCATCCTCCGGGACAACGGAGTCGGCCTCTCCCAGGGCAAGAAGAAACACGAGCCCGGCACCGGTATGGAGATCATGAAGAGTCTGGGTGTCCAACTGCGCGGCAGCATAGAGTTCCTGGACCAGGGCGGCACCGAGGTTCGCCTCCACTTTCCCATAGACTGAGCCTTTCCAAAACCGCTGTATAGGGTTATACTTATACACCATGCAGTTGCGCGTAGTAGACCTCGGATCGATTTCCTATCAGAAAGCTCTGGAGTTGCAGTACCGTCTGGTCGAACAGGTCCACCGGGAGGAGGTCCCCGACACCTTCTTGCTGCTGGAGCACCCGCCGGTGGTGACCCTGGGCAAAAGGGGCCAACACAGCGACCTGCTGCTCTCGGAGGAGGTGCTGGCCGCCCGGGGCGTCGAGGTGGCCTGGGTAGACCGCGGCGGGCAGGCGACCTACCACGGCCCCGGTCAGTTGGTGGGCTACCCCATCGTCAATCTCCGCCACCACCAACGGAAGCTCAAGCGTTTCGTCCACAACCTCGAACACTTCATCATCCAGCTCCTCGACCGGCACTATGACATCCAGGCGGGTACCGAGGAGGAGTATATCGGCGTCTGGGTGGAAAACCGCAAGATCGCCGCCATCGGCATCTCGGTTCACCAAGCGGTGAGCATGCACGGCTTCGCCCTGAACGTAAACACCGACCTGGATTACTTCTCGCTGATCGTCCCCTGCGGTATCCAGGACCAGAGCCGCGGCGTCACCTCCATCGCCCGGGAGACCGGCGGCGAGGTCCCCATGGAGCAGGTCAAAAAGCAGGCTGCGCCCCTGTTCGCCGAGATCTTTCAGTACCAGGAGATCCGCCAAGTCCCCGCGGCGGAAATACTCGCCCCATCGGAGAAGAGGCAATGAAAACCCACATCAAGAAACCCGACTGGCTCAAAGTCCCGATCCGCAGCGGAGAGAATCTCCAGACCGTCAAAAAACTGCTCAAAGAGCTGGAACTGAACACCGTCTGCCAGGCGGCCAACTGCCCCAACCGGATGGAGTGCTTCAGCCAGCGGACGGCGACCTTCATGATTCTGGGGGACACATGTACCCGCAACTGCCGTTTCTGCAACGTCAGTCCCGGTCGTCCCGGAGTACCAGACCCGGAGGAACCCCGCCGGCTCGCCCAGGCGGTGGTGGAGCTGGGACTGAAACACACGGTGATCACCTCGGTGACCCGGGACGACCTGCCCGACGGCGGAGCCGAGCACTTCGCCCGTACCGTTGCGGCCATCCGAGAAGTCAAACCGGAGACCACCGTCGAAGTGCTGATACCCGACTTCAAGGGCGACCGCCGGGCCCTGGCCACGGTCCTCGCCGCCAAGCCGGACATACTGAACCACAACCTTGAGACGGTCCCCCGTTTCTACCGCAGCGTCCGCCCCCAGGCGGACTACCAGCGTTCCCTAGAGGTCCTGGCGCGGACCAAAGAGATCGACCCGGGAATGTACACCAAATCGGGGATAATGGTCGGTCTGGGCGAGACCGAGGAGGAGATCGACGCCTTGATGGACGACCTGCGCCGAGTGGACTGCGACTTCATCACCATCGGCCAGTACCTGCCCCCCTCCCAGGAGCATTACCAGCTGGAAGAGTACGTCAGCCCCGAGACCTTCGCCAAGTACCAGCGGATGGCCTACCGCAAGGGTTTCCGTTTTGCCGCATCCTCCCCCTTCGTCAGGTCCTCTTACAAAGCGGCGGAGATGCTGGACTCCCAGGATCAGAGGTAGAGCAGCCGCTTGCCCCGGTGAAACAGCGAGATTTTACGGGTCGACTCGGATATCACCACCGCGAATGAATCGGTGACCGAGGTAATGCCCAAACCCGCTGCGTGACGGGCCCCGAGCCCGGAGTGGAGCTGCTCGTCCGAGGGAGTGCCGGCGATGTAGGTCCCCGCGGACATAATGGTGCCGTCCTCGTCGATGATGAAGGCGCCGTCGATCTTGGCGTACTCCTTGATGGTCTCTTCAAGGCTGGGGTCGAGAATGTTGCGGTCTTCCTTCTTGATCCCCGAAAAGGGGTTGATGATCATCTGCCGGCTGAATCCGTACAGCTGCTCGTAATTGCCGAACACAAAGAGGGTCCCCACCGCCTTTCCCTCCCGCCCCTCGGCGGCCAGGTCTCCGGCGATCTGCAGTATCCGGGTGAGGATGTGCTGGTTGTACTCCGGCCCGTTTTTCAAATCGTAGAGTTCCGGCAGTCGCACCTCGTCTTCAATGGAGGTCAGACGGATGGTATCGAAGTAGCCCGACCCGGGCATTCCGAAGAGGTTGACCACCACGTCATTTCTCTTCAGCTGCCCCTGGCTGAGCAGAAACAGCAGGGTGAACTGGATGTAGGCCGAGCGGTTGAGACTGCGAAAGGGGATGTGGATCAGGTGCATTCTCCCCATCTCCTCCTGGGGAAAGTTCGAAGGGTTCTCGGTGACTACGAAGACCCGCTCCACCTCTCCCAAGCGCCTTATCGGTGAGAGGCTGCCCACCGCGTCGGCGTAGACCACCAGCGGAGCGGCGCCCAACTCGCGGCTCACCACCAGAGCCTGCTCGAAACTCAGCGAGGAGATAGACCGGTTCTTGGCGCTCACCCTCTCGCTGAGCTCCTTCTTCTCCTCGGTGAGCAGGCGGTAGAGCTCCCGGCGGTCCAGCTCCCAATCCTCCCGGGTATGGAACTCCCACTGCTTGAGGTGCACCGCGATCTCGCTGAGTACC
>DSBN01000113.1 GCA_011046055.1 Sediminispirochaeta sp.
ATCAGCTCGATGGGGGCTACAAACCGCGGTACATTTGGATGTAAGAAAGGGTGGAGCAAAGAAGGGATGTCCTATCAGGTTAGTAGGAAAGCTAAAGAGTGTCCAAGCTTTGTACCACTTAATGAATTTTAAGGGTCGAGATATTCTCAGCACGGCAGACCTGACGAAAGAGGACTTTCTGGAAATCATGGAAGTGACTGGGAAGATGGAAGAGCTGGTGAAAAAGGAAAGTGTGAGCGATCTACTTTCGGATAAAATAATAGCGGTACTATTTATGGAACCGTCCACCCGGACACGACTCTCGTTTGAGACGGCGGTCCATCGACTTGGTGCCCGACCGATAACCGTGTCTAGCGCCGCCAGTTCGTCCGCTGCAAAGGGTGAGTCCCTGGCGGACACCGCAAAGACGGTCGACGGCTACGTGGATGCCATTGTAGTCCGACAGCCGTTGAAGGGCGGAGCAAAAATTATGGCCGACGCGGCGAAGGCTCCGGTGATCAACGGCGGCGATGGCGCCGGGCAGCATCCCACCCAGGCACTGCTGGACATGTACACCATCCTCAACGAAAAGGGGAGCTTGGAAAAACTGAAGGTGGCCATGGTCGGAGATCTGAAATACGGGCGAACGGTCCACTCCCTCTCCTACGCGATGGCTCCGTTCAGCCCCAAAGAGTACATCTACTGCGCCCCGGATGAGCTGCAAATGCCCGAGGATATCGTGGCGGACATGGAAAAGAAGTCTATTCCTATTAAAAAAACCCAGGATATCAACGAAGCGCTGCAGGCGGATATTATCTACATGACCAGGATTCAGCGGGAACGTTTCGAAGACCCCGCGGAATACGAACGGCTCAAAGGCAGCTACGTTCTCAACCGAAGCCTGGTGGAGAAGGGGAACAAAGACATAGTAATCATGCACCCCCTTCCCCGAGTAGACGAGATTGCCACCGATGTGGACGACCTGCCCAACGCGGCCTATTTTCGGCAAGCCCACAACGGGGTCTACCTCAGGATGGCTCTGCTGGCGATGATCACCGGCCGGGCTTAGTTGAGAAGATACAACCTGGTGGGGCTGACGAGCTCTACCGGGTTTTTTTTATGAAAAAAGAATTCTCTCCCGATGGCAGTAGACGTTGCTCCGTCTTCCACGGGTGAATCCGCAGATACAGAGACCGTGAGACTCGGCCAGATCGATTGCCTTGTCGGTGGGAGCGGATTTGGATACCACGTATCGAATCCCCACTCGAATAGCCCTCATGACTATGTCCGAGGAGATGCGGCCGGAGCTCAGCAGGATCGTATCCTCCAGATCCTGGTCGGAGAGAAAGGCTTTTCCCAGTACCTTGTCCACCGCGTTGCGTCGGCTGATGTCGTCGGCGGAGAAGAGAATCTCGTCCCGGGCCAGGGCGGCCATGTGCACCCCGCCGGTCTCGTGGAACAGCGAGGGCAGTCGCTGAAACTCCGATGAGATTCTGAGGATTTCGCTGATGGAGCGAGGCGGGCCGGGGGGTAGCTGCTCAATTATTTCCCCCAGCTCGATTTTGGACATCGCGCAGTCTACCAGGTCCTTCGGGGACATCGGCTTCACCTCACCGTCTATTTCCGTATGATACCCCCTATCGTTCTGCTCTATTTTCAGCCGCTCTCCTTTTTTCAGATATCCCTCCATGTAGAGATAGCCGTAGATGAGCGCTTCTAAGTCCTGGTCGGTAACGGGGATTTGCAGTAAGACCCGGCGGTTGACGTAGAGATCGAGCCAGGACTCCTTCACCACCTTGTCTCGAAGCGACACGGTTTCACCGTCTTTGTAGCGGATGATTTCCTTGTCGATTACACTCACGCCTTCTTCCTCTTCATCAGCATGGTCAGGAGGTAGACCGCCGCGGCGAAGAGAATGATCGTCGCGCCGGTGGGTTTGTCCATACTGTAGCTTATGGCCAGGCCGCCGGTGCTGTAAACCAGGCTCAACAGCGAGGCGAAGAGCATCATTTTCCACAGGCGGGTGGAGAAAAGACCCGCGGTAGCCGCCGGTAAGGTGAGCAGGGCGATGACCATGACTATTCCCACCACCTGTACCGCCAAAACGATGGTCAGACTGGTGAGCAGGAGCATCATCAAGTATATCCGGTCGACCTTGATGCCCCGGATTGTGGCAAACTCCTTGTCGAAGATCACCGCGAAAATATCCTTGTAAAAAAGGAAAATCACCAGCACCAGGCTCAGGTCGAGAAATCCCAGTAGAAGGGTGTCGCTTGGTTTGATCATCAGGATGTTACCGAAGAGGTAGCTCATCAGGTCTTCCGAGTAGCCGGGAGTGGCGGAAATAAAAAGGATACCCACCGCCATACCGATGGCCCAGATCGCCGCCAACACCGTCTCCGATCGTTCGCGCCCGCGGCGGGTGACCGCGGAGACGATCAAGGCAACCAGCACCGCCGCTGCCGCAGCTCCCTGGAGCGGGGTGGGGTACTCCCAGCCGAACTTGACTTGCAGGTATCTGGCCGCCCCGAGACCGGCCAATACCGAATGGGCGACGGCTCCGGCCATGGAGTTGATGCGTTCCACCGTGACAAAGGTTCCGATGATCCCCGCCGCCGGAGCCAGGAGCAGGGAGGCCCACAGGGCGTTCCTCAGGAAGGGATAGCTCACCAGGTCGTTCAGAAAGGGCAGAAACTCAGTCATCGTGGACTCCCGCATGAGGGTCGTGCAGCACCAGATGCATTTCGCTGCCGTAGAGCTTTTGAAGCATATCTCCGGTTAGTTCACAGCTGTCGTGCTGCATAAGTGTACGGTTCACGCAGAGTACCATATCGGAGATCGACGAGACCACCGCGGTGTCGTGACTAACCAGAATAATGCTGCGCTCTTTTTTTAGCGAACCCAAGAGCTGGTAGATCTCTTTTTCCGCCCTCCGGTCGACGTTGCTCGTCGGTTCATCCATCAGCAGAAGCTCCGCGTCCCCGGCCAGGGCGCGGGCGATCAGGACCCGTTGGCGCTGCCCTCCCGACAGGGCGGTGAAGAGCCTGCCCTCCAGACCGTCCAGGCCGACTTCCGCTAAGGCGCGACTGCACTTCTCCAGGTCGCTTTTGCGGTAGGGTCCCAAGCGTTTGAAGAGGCTTCCTCCGTTCAGTCCCAGTCGTCCCATCATCACCACGTCCCGTACACTGGCCGGAAATAGGGGGTCGAACAGGCTGTACTGCGGCACATACCCGACCCGGGCCCGGCTGATTTTGGGGGCGCTGCCGAAGAGCTCTACTTCTCCTCGGTCGGCTTCGATGAGACCAAGGATGAGCTTGAGGATGGTCGTCTTCCCGCCGCCGTTGGGCCCGATGATTGCCGCCAAATCGCCCTGCTTGATCGCAAAGCTGATGTCTTTCAGAATTTCCTCCTCTCCGTAGCTGAACGAGACATGCTGAAATCGAACCGGGAGTTTTTCACCGCTTAACGAGCGCTGCTCTTTTTTTAAGGCGCTTTTCGTACTCATCGCAGCCCTTCCCGCAGGCTCTCGGCGACCTGCTGCAGGTTTTCAATATAGTTTGGAGCCAGGGAACTTATGGGAATAACCGCTCCACCGATCTCTCTGGCCACCGTATCCGCACTTGATCTGGGAAACTCCGGTTGAACAAAGAGAAGCGATACTTCCAGCTCTTTGGCCGCTTCGATGTAACCGGAGAGCTGTCGGGGGCTCGGTTCCTTGCCCTCGATCTCCAAGGGAACTTGCTGAAGTCCGTATTCGTCGGCGAAATAGCCGAAGGCTGGGTGGTAGACGAAAAACCGCTTTCCGCGGTAGGGGGCCAATTCCGCACGAAGCTTGTCGTCCAGTGCTTCAAGATCTTCCACCAAGGCGTTGTAGTTGTTTTCGAACTCTCGAGCTTTC
>DSBN01000396.1 GCA_011046055.1 Sediminispirochaeta sp.
CTTCCATTCATCATTGAGTAAGGAATATGAGTATTCAAGACGAGATAGAGAAAAGAAAAACTTTCGCCATTATCAGCCACCCCGACGCGGGCAAGACCACCCTCACCGAGAAGCTTCTGCTCTTCGGCGGCGGGATCCACACCGCCGGGGCGGTCAAATCGAACAAGATAAAGCGCAGCGCCACCTCCGACTTCATGCAGATAGAGAAACAGCGGGGCATCTCCGTGGCCACCTCGGTGATGACCTTTGAATACCGGGACAAGCTGATCAACATCCTCGACACCCCCGGGCACAAGGACTTTGCCGAAGACACCTACCGAACTCTCACGGCGGTGGATAGCGTCATCCTGGTGGTAGACGTGGCCAAGGGAGTAGAGGAGCAGACCGAGAAACTGATGAACGTCTGCCGGATGCGCAACACTCCGGTGATTATCTTTGTCAACAAGCTCGATCGGGAGGGAAAGCCCCCCTTCGAAGTGATGGACGAGCTGGAGGAGAAGCTCGACATATCTCTGCGGCCAATGACCTGGCCCGCCGGTATGGGAGCGCGGTTCAAGGGCGTCTACAACCTCCACCAACGGAACCTCTACCTCTTCTCCCCGGGCAAAACCAAGGTCGAAGAGGACCGTCTATTGATCGACTCCCTGGACTCTCCGCTGCTCGACCAGAAGTTGGATTCCCAGGCCGATCAACTGCGGGAGGATGTGGAACTGATAGAAGGGGTATACGAGCAGTTCTCCATGGCCGCCTATCTGCAGGGCGAACAGGCCCCGGTCTTCTTCGGCAGCGCCCTGAACAACTTCGGCGTGCGGGAACTCCTGGAGACCTTTATCGACATCGCCCCCACTCCGAGGGTCCGCGAGACCGACACTCGGGAGGTCCACCCCGAGGAGGAGAGATTCAGCGGTTTTATTTTTAAGATCCACGCCAACCTCGACCCCCGTCACCGAGACCGGATCGCCTTCCTCCGGGTCTGCTCCGGCACCTTCCAGAAGGACAAGGCCTTCCGACACGTCCGACTGAAAAAAGACGTCCGTTTCACCACCCCCTACAACTTCATGGCCCAGCGCAAGAGCGTACTAACCGAGGCCTACCCCGGAGACGTGGTGGGGCTCTACGATCGGGGGGATTTGAAGATCGGCGACACTTTGACCGAGGGGGAGGAGCTGCAGTTTCGAGGCATCCCCAGCTTCTCCCCGGAGATATTCCGGGAGCTGGTGAACACCAACCCGATGAAGTCCAAACAGCTGGACAAGGGGATCGCCCAGCTATCAGAGGAGGGGGTAGCCCAGCTTTTTATCCAGGACAAGGGGCGGAGAAAAATCGTCGGCACCGTCGGCGACCTGCAGTTCGACGTCATCACCTACCGTCTGGAGCACGAGTACGGCGCCCACTGCCGCTTTGAGCCCCTGAGCTACGCCATGGCCTGCTGGCTGACCTCCGAGGACCCGGCCAAGCTCAAAGACTTCATCCGCCTCAAGGGATCGAGCATCGTCTACGATCACGATGAGAACCCGGTGTTCCTGGCCGAATCAAAGTGGTGGCTCCACGCCATGATGGAGGACTACCCGGAGATCGAGTTCCACTTCACCAGCGAGTTCAAGACGGAGCAAAACCGGGTCGGAGCCTCATAGTTCGAACTCCAGAAAGACATCTATCGGCAGGTCCGACAGGGACTCGATGATCTTCACAAGCTCATCGTCGGCTCGGGCCCATCGCGCGATAAAGGCCCCCGCTTCCTGCTCGTCCGCTTCGGCCTGAAGGCGGCAGAGCTCGTGCAGCAGATCCTTGATCCCCTGCCGTCCCTTCTCGGCGTCGATGACGTGTCGGCCCCCTTCACGACGGAAACCACCACGGTCCAGCATCCAGTTGTACTCGATCAGGTTCGCCGCCCCGTGGGCCTCCTGGATTCCGAAACGCATCGAACGAAACTGAGCGGCCAGATAGGATCTCAAGACCTCTTCGGTCTCGAACTCGGGTATTCCGTACTTCCCACCGTGCTCCAGCAGGTAGGAGAGACCGCCGGTGTCGGCCTTGGCCTCCTCGAGGATGCTGTAATAGGTACCCAGCGAAGCGTCGACTTCACTTCCATCGGCTCGGTAGGCGGGACCCAAGCCGTGGCTCAGCTCGTGGAGCACCACCTCGTAGAAAAAGGGTTCAAAAGAGGCCTCCTCACCGTCGCTCAATAGCCGTCGAGCGATGGGCCCGGTGGCGGTCTTGAACTTCGCCTGCATCACATTGTAGATCATCACCTGCTTCCACCCCACGTTCCCCCGTACCCAGGAGTCGTTGGGCAGGTTGAAGGCCGCAGGGTATATGGGCTGGCGGGCTTCACCGGCGTTGTAGAGCTCCCACGCCACTATCATGGGGGCCAAGCCGCCGACGGCGCCCTTTGATCCGGCGGGTTTTGGAAAAAACTCCGCCAAGGCGGGCAGATGCCCCTCTATCTCCTTGAGCCGGCCCGACCGCTCGCGGTCGACCGCCAAGAGGAAGCCCTCGTACATCGCCTTTCGTCCCAGCAGCCCGTCGGAGTAGACCTCGTAGGGACCGAGCACCACTTCGAGCTCGGCGTCCTGCAGTTCCACCCAGCGGCTGTCAGCCTCCCGGTAGGCTCCGGTGACCAGCGCTTCGGCCCGCAGCCGCAGATAATCGGCCAGCTCCTCTCTTCCTCCGTCTTGGAGGATGTCCGCGGCCTTCTCCAACTCTTCGAAAACCTCCCCCATCTCTTCGGCGTACGCCTGGTGGTAGGGAATGGCCCGCAGACCGTCGGAATCCCGACCCAGCAAGGTGGTGGGACTCTCCAGCTCTTCACGGAGCTTGTGGCCTTCTTCTCCCCGTTGTTCCAAGCTCTCGACATATTCGTGGAACTCCGCCGCGGTCAGATCCTCGGGATAAAAGCTGCATCCCCGCCGACGGTCGGGAACTTGCGGGTCGTAGCTCCGGTAATCCTCCACAGGGTACCAGGGACCTTGGAATCGGCGGTAGAACTCCCCCATTTCGTCGGTATTCCTCTCTTTCTCCATGATATCAGAGGCGTATTCCTCTCCCTGTTGTAGAAGAAAAACCCGGTGCACCGCGTCGAAGGCGGACTTCAGATGGGGCAGCGCCGCACTAATTGCTTCGGGAAGCTCCACCTGGGAGGCGGAAAAATGGACCGGTTCAAAGGACCGGAGTATATGATTGATATTGTTTTTCTTCATACGCCTATTTTCTTCTCCGGCGGACCTTCAAGCTGGTCACCAGCCAGCCGAGAAAGAAGCCTATCAGCAGCATCAGTATGAAAAGAATCGACCGGGACATGGAGATCGACCAGGCCAGGAAGGTGACCTCTATGACCTGCACGTTCTGCATCACGAAAATCACCGCTACAACTCCGAACAGAATTCCCACTATAAACTTGAACATATCTCTCTCCTCTTTTGTGCTGAGTCATTATATCAGGTAGCTTCGTTCCATGGCAAAGCCTTTTTGACTATTCCCCGTTTCCGCTCTCAGAGGGAAGAAAGACGATGAAGATAGTACCCTGTCCGAGTTTGGACTCCACTCCAAGACTTCCCCCATGGTCCTCGGTGATTATGAAGTAGGAGACCGACAAACCGAGCCCGGTGCCCTGCCCGGCGGCCTTGGTGGTATAGAAGGGCTCGAAAACCTGCCGCTGCTCATCTCCGGCCATCCCCACTCCGTTGTCGCTGATGCGGATCTCCACGCCCTTTTCCGAAGGGGCGGCCTTCACGTGGATTCGCCCTTGAAAGCTCGACGTATCCTCTCCTCTCTCGATCATATCCTGTCTTTTTTGCCAAATAGCTTCGGCACCGTTCCGTACCAGATTGAACAGTACCTGCTGGATCTTGGAGGGCTCACACCTCACCTTA
>DSBN01000251.1 GCA_011046055.1 Sediminispirochaeta sp.
AGGGTGGTGAGTTTCATAAAACTGATTGAACGGCAGGCTTGATAATGGAACAGAAACGACTTCTTTGGATACTTTTTTCGGTATCGCTATTTTTGCTGGTGGTAGTTGGAATCGGGGTCATTTGGCTCTACCCCGGCCCCTCGAGGGAAGCTGTAACGACTCAGCGAAGCGAGGAGACTCGGGAGGCCGGCGCCGATTTCGACCCCGTCGAGTGGGTGCGTTCGGAGCGAGAAGCACCGGGCCTGCAGGAGGCCGAAGATGAGGATGGGGAGGAAAACTTCATCGTCGTCTACGGCGACTCGTCGGGGAACAAGGAGCGCTTCCCCATGAAAGATCTGCCGAAGCAGGAGGTGGAGGCCGAGGACCTCGCTACGGTGGAGCCGCCAAAATCCTCAGAGCCTCCTCCAGTTCAAAGAAGCACCGAGAAGCCGAGCCCGCCGCGGGAGCCAGAACCGGAGACCAAAACGATCCGCGTCACCGAGTACTGGATACAGACCGGCTCCTACACCAGTAAAAACCGCGCGGCCAAAATAAAGGCCGAGCTGGACGACCTGGGACTCAACGGAAGGATTCTCTCTAAGGAGATAGACGGTACCACCTACTACCGGGTTCGAGTCGGTCCTTACGAGGAGAAGGGAGAGGCGGACAAGTTTCTCGGTTGGGTCAAAAACCGCGAGAGCTTCGAAAACAGCTACATTTCTCAGGTTTACCGTGAGAAAACGGTAGTGCAGTAGTGAATGGAAGAGCGCTTTCGACAACGACGTGACACCATTAGAAGGCGGAAAGATTTTCCCGCCGATTTTTCGCTCAGCCCCGGGGAGGAGGAGTTTTTTCGCCGCCTAGGGTCCGAGGAAAAGGCCAGCCTCCGGAGTCTGAAGCTCGCTATCACTCCTCATTACTTCTCCTTGATCGGAAATGAGGAGGACGATCCGATACGTCTGCAGGCGATCCCCCGGGTAGAGGAGTTTGATACACTTCCCTACGAAAAAGAGGATCCTCTCGAAGACCTCCGGTACTCGCCGGTGGAGCGTCTGGTGCACCGCTACCGCGATCGGGTTTTGATACTGCTCACCGGCGAGTGTTTGACCTACTGTCGGCACTGTTTTCGTCGTCATTTTTCTTCACACGGCTCCGGGGCCATCCAGGGCGGGCAGCTGGAGGCCGTTCTGGATTACATCAGAGGTCGAGAGGATATCCACGAAGTGATCCTCTCCGGGGGGGACCCCCTGAGTCTGGAGGACGAGAGGTTCTTTGGAATTCTTCGCCGTATCCAGGAGGCCGTCCCCCGTCCGCTGATAATTCGAATCGCCACCAGGGCGCCGGTGGTCATGCCCCAGAGGATGGCCCCTCCTTTTCTGGATGGGCTGGCTGACTTTCCCAGGGTCTTTCTTATCACCCAGTTCAACCACCCCCGCGAATTGAGCCGCGAGAGCGGGGCGGTCTTGGATGCCTGCGCCGATAGGGGAATTCCGGTGTACAACCAGGCTGTTCTGCTGAAGGGGGTGAACGATTCGGTGGAGACTCTATCCCAACTCTTTCAACGGCTTCTCGAGTTCCGGGTCAAACCATACTACCTGTTCCAGGGGGATCTCGCCTCGGGGACTTCCCATTTTCGGGTACCCCTGGACCGGGGTATGGAGCTCTATCGCCAACTGCGACAAAGAATTTCCGGCCTGGCCATGCCGACCTACGCGGTGGACCTGCCCGGGGGCGGAGGAAAGGTACCCTTGGTGGAGTCTTACCTGGATACGCTTGTCGAAGGGGAGGGGGGCGAAGCCCAGCGCGCCTATCGCTTCACCGGTCCCGACGGACTCAACTATTACTATCCCGCGGAATGAGCCGTAGCTCAACCCGTCTGTTCAGGTGCTGCGCCTCGCTGTCTCGGGTGACCGGTTCGTGACCGGCCATGGCCCTGATACGGGGCGGTGAATCGGGCCTCCAGCCCCGCGACCTGAGAAAAGCCTCCGTGCTCTCCGCCCTCTCTCGGCTGAGTTCCTCACGCCCCTCCTCGGTACCGTACAGGGCGCAGTGTCCGCTTATCTCCAAAACCGCCTCGGGGTGTTCGGCCAGGGTTTCCGCAAGCGTTCGGAGCACCTGGAGGGCTTCCGGGCCGAGCTCGGCGCTGTTCGGCCGAAAGTAGACGGTCTCCTCCAAATCGATAGGTGCGGGAGTCTCCGGGGTCTCCGTAAGCGATGTCGAGGGGGCATGGGAGTCTTCCGTCGGAGTCTCGCCGGCGTCGAGCCCATTCTCCGATTGAGAGGTGTGGACATCGCTATCCGAGGTAGTTTCCGAAGCTTCAGAATCTTCCGCCGGCACCGCCGAGTCTTCGACGGTTTTCAGCGCTTCTTGAGCCGAAGAGTTCCGGCTCCGGTCGGAAGTATCACCGCTCGCGCTTAGATCGTCTTCCAAGTAGCTGCTCTCGGTGTCCGTTGATTGGTCTGAGTATTCCGTCCGTCGGTCGCTCTGTTCAACACTACCGGCATAGCTCCGGTCGGTCTCAGCGTACCGGCTCTCCACCTCCGGCACCTCGGGCGATGCGCAGAGCCGAAGCAGCAGGAGGGGCAACAGCAGCAGGAGGGCGGCGGATACGAGGAAGATCGTCAGCCGGCCTTTTTTGAGGTACTTACGCAGCGAAATTTCCCGCCGGGAGTGGAATCGCCCGTTGAGTCTCAGCGAGAGGGTGAGGCTTTTTTTTCCATCGAAGTCCGCGCGAAGTTCTATTCGCGGTTCCCCGGCCTTTTGAGGGGGAAGAGGATCGACGCTGAAATTGTGCAGAAGGTGTTTCCGCTCCTCCGCGAACAGATACACCTTCACCTCCGCCCGTTTCTGTCGATCCACCAGGGTGGTTAAGGGCAGGGCGACCCGGCCGGCTCGGTCGAGAGACATGAGCTTCGCGTAGTGGGTATGTTCGACTTCGACTGTTAAGTACTTCTTGGACACACTTTAAGTGTAATCCTTTCTCCAGAAGGGTCAAGTAGAAAAAAAGATTTTGCCCAGTGCTTCGGCAGCCTCCACGGCGGTGGAACGAATGAACACGTCGGTGATCTCACTGGTGTACAGCGAGGGGCTGGGGTTGATTTCGATGATGCTGGCCCCCTTCATTGAAGCCTGCCGGGGCAAAAAAGCCGCCGGGTAGACCTCTCCGGTGGTTCCGATGAGGAGCATGCAGTCACTTTTTTCGCTCTCCTCTTCCGAACGGGACAGCGCGTTGGTGGGGATGGTCTCTCCGAAAAAAACAAAATTCGGTTTCAGCAGCGCCCCACAGCGGCAACGGGGAGGAAGTATTTTCAGAAGACTCTCTTCCGCCGGCAAGATCCTTCCGCACTCCGTGCACAGGAGCTCCCGGGAGTTGCCGTGGAATTCGATCACCTCCCTGCTGCCGGCTTCGTGGTGCAGGTTGTCGATGTTCTGGGTGATGATCGACTCGAGCATCCCGGCTTCCTCCATCTCGGCCAGCAGCCGGTGGGCTCGATTCGGGGCGGCCCGGCCGAAGTAGTCGTAAAAAATCTCTTTGATCACCCGCCAGCTCTCTTCGGGATAGTTGCTGAAGTAGCGCAGCTCGAGAATCCGCGGGTCATACCGGTTCCAGATCCCATTTTCTCCGCGAAAAGGGGGGATACCGCTCTCGACGCTGATACCTGCACCGGTGAATGCGGTGCAGTAGCGGGAGTTTTTGATAATATCGGCGGCTATCTCTATCTGTTCCAGCATGGGTCCAGCATACCAGAGATGCTCTTTTCAGACAATTCCATCGGCCCCTGACGCCAGTATTGCCACAGCAATTCTCATTTTGGAAAGTGCACTTGCACTTTCCAAAATGAGAATGCCTCCAACAGTTAGAAACACAAATCATTGCTATGCAA
>DSBN01000267.1 GCA_011046055.1 Sediminispirochaeta sp.
CTCCGATACCGGCTCCCACCAGAACAACAATCCGCCGGTCTCCCCGGTCGGAGAATCAGCCCAGAGGCCATTGGGAGGCCAGGGCGCCCAGGGAGAGGAAGAGCATCAAGTTCCCGATCGCCCCTTCGCTCAAACCCTGCCCGTGTCCGTACAGCGGTGCGAGACTCCACATCGCCTCGGCGCTCATACCGCTGAGCAGGACACCAAAACCGGCCATCGGGGATTTGGCGAAGGTCCGGGCGATTTGAATCGGGCTGTGGTCGACCCGTGGCGTGCCGGTGACCTGGGCTAGCGCCAGGGGCACCAGCGAGAGGGAGACGAGGATGCTGGTGACGGCGAATATTTCAAAGGTGGCCGGAGAGAAGACTCCGATCAGAGGCTGGCCGGCGCCCATGGCGGTGAGGTAGACCAGAGAGTAGAGTCCGAGCACCCGACCTCGGTTGTAGGTGGAGGTGGAGGAGTTGAGCCAGCTCTCGATGATCACCAGCATTCCCGACAGGAAAAGACCGTGCAGGCTGCGGAAGATGATCCAGGCGACCGGATGAATCACGATCAAATGGGCCAGGGACATGGTCGAGGCCAGGGAGGCAAAGGCGGCGAAGGTCCGCACGTAGCCGACAAAGCGGATGAAATTCACCACTATCAGCGAGCCGACGATAAAGCCGATGAAGTAGCCGGACATGATCAGGCCGATGACCTGTTCCGAAAAGCCCTCCATCCCTCCGCGCAGGGCTACCGAGGTTCCCTGCAGGGCGGAGCTGGCCCCCATGAGAAAAACCGCGCTCAAGATGGCGATTATCGTAGTTCTGGCCTGAGAGTTCTCTTCGAAGCTAAAGCTCATTGCCCTTGATACCATATTCCAAGAGAAAATAGCAATACGGATGGACAAGCCCCAGCAATTCTCATTTTGGAAAGTGCACTTGCACTTTCCAAAATGAGAATGCCTCCAACAGTTAGAAACACAAATTATTGCTATGAAAATGAAGCAAATTCTCAATTTGGAAGTCATTAGACTTCCAAATTGAGAATTGCTCGACAAGCCCCTTTTTTTGCGATGAGCTCAAAGCAAAGGCCTGACCACAACCCTTTGCAAAGCAGTTTTTTTTTAGTATTTTGTAAGCACTGACGGCATTTGCGGTTTCAATGCTTTTGGAATACCTCAAGTGACCGGCAATTTTTTTACTTTTTTAGGGGGATTTATGAAGATCGAAGCGGACAAGGTAGTCAGTATTGACTATACGCTAAAAAACGACAATGGAGAGGTCTTGGATACCTCCGAAGGGAGAGAGCCCCTGGCCTTTATTTTTGGGAGCGGCAATATAATTTCTGGTTTGGAGAACTCCTTGGCCGGTAAAGAGAAGGGCGATGAATTGAACGTAGTGGTTGAGCCGAAGGACGGCTACGGCGAATACGATGATTCTATGATCTTTGAGGTGGACAAGGAGCAGTTTCAGGACCCGTCACAGATCAGTGAGGGCATGCAGGTTCAGGCGCAGGACAACAACGGTCAGGTCCAGATTTTCACCATCAAATCAATAGGTGAAGAGAAGGTGAGTCTCGATGCCAACCATCCTCTGGCCGGAGAAACCCTTCATTTTGACGTGACCGTCGCCGATGTGCGAGACGCTTCTCAGGAAGAGTTGGATCACGGACACGTACACTGATATTGAGCAGAGCCCGGCGGTCCGGCAGGCATTAAGCGCAAACGGACCGCCGGAACTTCTTTACTCTGCTTGTTCTTTGCTCCCGGATTCTTGAAGGAAACTGATAAAATTGATATTCTCGACAGGTACAAAGCAAAAGGGAGATCTTCATGGCGGAGTGTGAGTTTATTAACAACTGTCCCTTCTTTGAGGGCAAGCTAGCCCGTAAAGAGGTAGAGATAGATAAACTGAAAGATGAGTATTGTCGGAGCAACAGCCTCCACTGTGCCCGATACATAGTGGCAATCGCCCTGGGCAAAGAGAGTATGCCCCCGGACCTCTATCCGCACGAAAAAGAGGTCGCCTACCGTCTACTGGCGGAGTCCGAGGACGGGGCCGAATAAAGAGACCCGCGGATTATTCAACGAGCACACATTAAAGATACCGTTCCTCTTTCGCCTTGATCAGCTCGAAAAGTACGTGATTTACCGGTAGATCTATTCCGTCCCGCTCGGCCATTTTCAGCAGTTTACCCGCAAACATTTCGACCTCGGTTTTGCGGTGAGCCTCCACATCCTGGAACATCGAGGTTTTTCCCTCCGGCGAGAGACTCCGCAGGACCCCTTCCCACGCGTCGATATCCTGCTCGTGCAGATCGATGCCGTGACCTTCGGCCATCAGGATGGTCTCGGCCATAGCCTCCCGCATCAACCCGCGAGCGTGGGAACGGCGCTGGAAAAGCTTGTAGGGAGCCTCGACGACCGCGGAGACCTGGTTGATCCCCACGTTGATCATGAACTTCCACCAGAGGCTGCGCAGCATATCCTGGGGGATCTCGTAGGCCAGAGAGGCCAGGTCGCAGAGTTCGGCGAATCGGCGAACATCCTCGTCGTGGTCTTGTTCGTTTTTTGCCCGCCCGAAGAGTAGCTTGCCCGGAGTGCTGTAGGAGATTCGGTTCTCGATCCGTACCGCGTCCATGCCCAGGGCGACTCCGTACAGGTTGTGTTCCCAGCCGAAGGCCTCGCCGATCATCTCTTCCGAATCGATACCGTTCATCACCGAGAGAAAGATGGTCCGCGGACCGACGTGGGAGGAGGCGTCCTTCAAGGCCTGGGGCAGGTGGTGGTATTTGACCGCGAAGATCATCAACTCAACCTCGCCGGCGGCGCTCTCCGGCGTTTCGATCTGATACGAGAAGGGACTG
Source organism: Sediminispirochaeta sp. (assembly GCA_011046055.1). Classification (GTDB taxonomy): domain Bacteria; phylum Spirochaetota; class Spirochaetia; order DSM-16054; family Sediminispirochaetaceae; genus DSBN01. The sequence goes on from DSBN01000267.1 coordinate 2,848, forward strand.
CCGTTGACCACCAGCGGCTTTTGACGCAGCCGGGCGGCGCGCTTCTCATCGGCGATAAACACTATCTCCGTCTCCGGTACTTGGGAAAATGCGTGTCCGTAGAGGGCGCCCAAGGCGCCGTACCCGACGATTGCGACTCTTCTCATGTGCCACTCCTTACCCGCGCCTTCATAGCGGCGAAAAAATCTTCCGCGTCTTCAGCGCTGATATCGTTATCCGGTTCGTGAAACTCTATCAATTCCGGGGGTATCTCTTCAAGGAAGGGGGAGGGGCTGCACTCGCTTTTTTCCCGAAGCACCTTCCTGGTTCGACAGCTGGTGAGGTAGAGTTTCTGCTTTGCTCGGGTGATGGCCACGTAGAACAGTCGCCGCTCCTCCTCCAGGTTGTCCGGGTTTTCCTCTACCGATCTTGCGTGGGGTATCAGGTGGGACTCCACCCCGGCGAGAAAGACTATCTCGAACTCCAGCCCCTTCGAGGCGTGGATGGTCATCAGGTGGACCTTACCGCTTACCCCTTCATCGTCGTCGTCCCGGGTGATCAGGGAAATCTTATTGAGGTAGGTGTAAATATTGGGATTCAGATTGTCCGGATCCTTCTCCCAGCGGGCGAAAAGGTCGAGAAACGTCTTGATATTTTTGTATTTCCACCGGGCGGCGTTGTCGTTGGTGGAGTGTTCCTGGAGCAGGTGTCCCCAGTAGTCTATCCGCTCGACCATTGAGGATACCGTTTCGGCCATGTTTTTTCCGGAAAGGATCGTCTCCCGGTAGTACTCGATCAGACCGACAAACTCCTCCAAGCTCTCCTTCACCCTGGTTCCATGGGGACTCTCTTCGGACCAACGGAGCGAAGAGATGGTCGAATAGAGGGAGTAGCCCTTTTGTTCGGCGATGGCTCTGATCTTTTGAAGACTGGTTTTTCCAATTCCCCGGCGCGGAGTGTTGATGATGCGCAGCAGGTTCACATCGTCGTCGGGGTTGGCCAATACCCGCAGGTAGGCGATGATGTCCTTGATCTC
>DSBN01000130.1 GCA_011046055.1 Sediminispirochaeta sp.
ACATTCTCTGCTGCCTATGCTTGTCGTTAGCTCGAAACATCCGCTCCCTCCTAAGCGGAATTTTAGCATATCAACAAATTTTTGGGAATTCCTTACCTTTTTTCAGGGGAGTCATATATACTTTGTAATAGTTGAATTTACGACGGGAAGCTACGGCTTTATTCAAAAATTCGAGGAGTAATGCATGCTGCTGCAGTCCATGATCAACGGCTTGTTTTTCGGTGCGATTTACGCCGTCATGGGAATAGGCTTCTCCCTGGTGTGGGGGGTGATGAAGATCATCAACGTGGCCCACGGATCGTTTATCATGATCGGGGCCTATATCACCTATGAGCTTTTTCAGCGCTTCGGGGTGGATCCCTTCCTCTCGCTGCCGGTCACCATGACCTTTATGTTTTTTCTGGGCTTTGTGATCCAGAAGTACCTGCTGAACCGCATCGTCAGAGGATCGATCTTCATTACTCTGACCTTCACCTTCGGGCTGCAGATACTCTTGGCCAATGTCTGTCTGTTGATCTGGAAGGCCGACTTTCGAAGCATTCGAGTACCTTATGCACGATTGGGTGTGGAGATAGGTCCGGTGGTTATGCCCTCGGTGCGGCTGGGGATATTCATCGCCGCAATGGTGCTGACTTTTCTGTTCTATCTCTTTTTACGCAAGACTAAAACCGGAGTGGCGATCAACGCCACGGCTCTCAATTTCGAAGGGGCCAAGACCGTAGGAGTCGATGTGATGCAGATATACGCGATCACCTACGGGGTCGGAGCCGCGCTGGCCGCCGCCGCTGGCTCTCTGCTTATACCGGTGATGAGCGTAAACCCGTTTTTGGGTGCGCAGTTGGTACAGCGGGTTTTTATCGTTTCAGTGTTGGGAGGTTTGGGAAGTCCTCTGGGCGCTTTGCTCGGAGGCTTGCTGTTGGGACTGGTCGAAACCACTTCGACCGTCTTTATCTCCTCCTCCTACCAGGAACTCGTCGGTTTCGCGGTGTTTCTGCTGGTACTTATTTTCAGGCCTCAAGGGCTCACGGGTAAGAGGTTCTTCTGATGAAACGACGCATACTTTTACTGGCCATAGTTCTGATAGTGTTCATGATGTTGCCCTTTTTTCTGAGCGGCTTCTGGATTCGTCTGCTAACCCATACTCTGATGTTTTGTGCCCTGGCCTCCTCGCTGAACATCATGGCCGGCTTTACCGGTTATGCGCCCTTTGGGAATATGCTTTTTTTCGGGGTGGGCTCCTACAGTTCCGCGCTGCTGATGAACTACTTGGGGCTGCCCTTTTTCCTCACCCTGCCGCTGGCCGGTTTGACGGCGGTACTCTTCTCGATCTTTTTCGGTACCATGTTCCTTCGGCTGCGAGGGCAGTACTTCGCCCTGGCTACCACCGGAGCGGCCGAGGCGATGCGGCACGTGGTGTCGAACCTCGACTTCGCCGGCGGAGGGCAGGGGATGACCGTTCCATACCTGCAGGGTAGTCCGGCTTTTATCAACATATATTTCTACTTTGTGATGCTGGGCATGGTCATCGTGGTGACCTCCTTCGTCTGGTGGATGTCCAAGAGCCGTCTTGGCTACGCCTTCAAGGCGATCAGGGCCGACGAAGAGGCAGCCGGGGTCATGGGTATCGACACGACACGGTACAAAATCATCGCCTGGAGCTTCAGTGCGCTGTTCACTGGTATGGTGGGGGCGGTTTACGCCTATTGGTTCAGCTATATCGACCCCCCGACGGTCTTCGATATCATGTGGACGGTGCGAATGTTTGTGATCAACCTCATCGGAGGTATCGGAACCGTCTTCGGACCGATCATCGGAGCCTTCTTGATCGAAACGCTTTCTGAACTGGTGTGGTCGAAGTTCCTCTACCTGCACATGGGGGTTCTGGGAGTTCTGATCATCCTGGTGGTGATGTTCATGCCCGATGGAATTATCCGCCTGGTCCAGAAGAGAAAAGACGCGTTGATGCCGATTTTGCAGAAAATGAATATCCTGAATGATCAGAGAGAAAAACGATGAGTACGGTGATTTTAGAAGGGAAGAAGGTCAGTAAGAAATTCGGCGCCTTGAAGGCGGTGTGGCGGGTAGACTTCCAGGTGCGGCAGGGAGAAATACTGGGCATCATCGGTCCCAACGGCGCCGGCAAGACAACTCTACTGTCGATGATCAACGGTACCGAAACTCTCTCCGAAGGGGAGATATTCTTCAAGAGGGAGAAGATTTCAGGTTTGAAGCCTTTCCGTATCGCCGAAAAAGGTATCTCCCGGACCTTCCAAGTGGTCAAACCGTTTCCCGGAATGACTCTGCTTGAGAATGTAGCCATCGGCGCCTTGTTTGGCAAGGACAAAATCGGGAACGCCAAGATCGCCCAAGAGAAAACCCGGGAGATTCTGGACAGGGTCAACCTCGGGGGAAAAGCGGATGTGGCGGTAGAAAACCTGAATATCTCCGAGCGTAAACGCTTGGAGCTGGCCCGAGCATTGGCCATGGATCCGGAGCTCATTTTGATGGACGAAGTGATGGCCGGCTTGAACCGAGCCGAGCTCGACCTGATCATGGAGCTCATTCAAAACTTGAATAAAGAAGGTCGGACTATCGTGCTGATCGAGCACGTGATGAGGGCGATTATGGGAGTCTCTCAACGAATAATTGTTATCCACCACGGAAAGAAGATCGCCGAAGGGACACCGGAGGAGATCAAAAACAACGACGATGTGATATCGGCGTATCTCGGAGCCCGGTACGCGAAGATGAGGGGACGGAATGCTGAAGGCTGAAAACGTAAACGCCGGCTACGGCGACGTTCAAATTCTTTGGGACATGAACATGGAGGTGGAGGAACACAGTATCACCGCCTTGATTGGATCGAACGGAGTGGGCAAGACCACCTTTATTCGGACGGTAGCCGGTGCTCTCCAACCCTTCAACGGTAAAATTTCCTTCATGGGCGAGGATATCACTCATCTGCCGCAGACTCGAAGAACCAGAATGGGCATCATGATGGTCCCCGAAGGCCGACAGTTGTACAGCGGGCTGACGGTGGAGGACAACCTGATGATGGGGGCCTACATCCGCAAGGACAGAGAAAAAATACGCCGCGACCTGGATTGGATTTATACGGTGATGCCCCGGCTCAAGGAGAGGCGCAAGCAGATCGCCGGCACCCTTTCGGGAGGAGAAGCACAGATGTGCGCCATCAGCCGAGGCTTGATGGCCTCACCGAAACTACTGATGTTGGACGAGCTCTCTTTGGGCTTGGCACCGGTTCTGGTGGACGATCTGACCAAGATTCTCAAAAAAATCCACACCGACTGGGATATCACCATCATCCTGGTAGACCAAGACGTGCAAACCGCCCTGGAGATAGCCGACCGGGGCTACGTGATGGTGGAGGGCCACGTGGAGATGAGCGACTCTTCGGAAAAATTGTTGAAAAACGAAGAGATTCGCCGCGCTTATATGGGAATGTAGCGTGGTGCTTAAACGCCCGCGCGCAGTTTATATACCAAGGGAGGTCTGATATGAAAAGGTTAACTACGCTGATGGCGTGGAGTTTGGTGCTGTTCCTGCTGGTTGGAGGTCTCGCCTTTGCCGGTGGGCAAGGTGAGGCGGAAGAGGTAGAGGTGATAAAGATCGGTGCCGCCGTTTCTCTCACCGGAGACCTGGCCCGCTTTGGCACCATGGTGCAGCAGGGCTACGAACTCTGGAAAGAGACGGTAAACGAGCAAGGGGGTATTCAAGTAGGCGACCGCAAGCTGCCCGTGGAGATCATCTACTACGACGACCAATCCGACAGCTCTACGGCTGCCAGGCTGACCGAAAGGCTGATCGTCGACGACGGTGTTCAGTTCCTGCTCGGACC
>DSBN01000075.1 GCA_011046055.1 Sediminispirochaeta sp.
CCCATTTCAGCAGCTGTCAAGATCGCCGAACACATCGCCGGTATGCCGATATAGAAGATCCATTGCCGCCGGATCGGCGTTCAGATTCCGATCTTAGGCTTCTTCACTTCTCTTGTAGAAAACCTCTCGCAGTCTCTCCAAACGCAGCTCATCGGTACCGGAACACTTCCAATCGGCGTTGATCAGGTAGTCTCCAACCCCGACCGAGAACATCCCCGCCGCGTTGATCGCCTCGACTCCCGCCTGGGCGTCCTCGACCCCCACACAGTTTCGCCTCGGTACACCGAGTTTTCGCGCGGCTAGATAGAACTGCTCCGGGTCGGGCTTGCCCCGGTCGATCTCATCCGGGTCGGTGATTATATCGAAGAACTCTCCCACTTTCAGCTGGTCTATGATAGTCGGGGCATTCCGACTGGCCGAGGCGAGGGCGATTTTGATCCCCGCCTCTCTGAGCTCTTTCAGGACTTCGGCGATCCCCGGCAGCAGGTCCGCGGGGCGTATCTTTTTGATCAACTCCTGGTAGTGAGAGTTCTTCCGGTCGGCGAGGGACTGCTTTTCTTCCTCCGAGAGCCGCAGCTCCGGTCTCCTGCTCAGAAGCAGCTCCAGGCTCTCCATTCTTCCGACTCCCTTCAACTGCTGATTGAACTCCCGGTCAAAGGGGACTTCCAGCTCATCAGCCAGCCTCTTCCACGCCTGGTAGTGGTACTCCGCCGAGTCGGTGATTACGCCGTCCAGGTCAAATATCACCGCCTCCAGATCCGGGCGCATCGAAAAAACCAGCGGAGAACCAGGGTAGACCGTGTGCGCTTGACCTTCGTGCAGAATACCCAGGGGCTCCCCCTCCTTCAGAGTGTAGGCGGTCTCGTTGTGGGTGATCGCCACCTCCAGAAGAGATCCTCGGACGTTGAGGTTGAAGGTCAGCCTTTTCCACCGTCGCGGTAGATGAGGTTCGAAGCTGACCTGACCGTCGTAATCCCGCAGTCCGGCAAAGCCGTAGACGATACTGGTCCACGTACCGGCCATGGCGGCGAGGTGCAGCCCGTCTCTGACATTGCCGTTGACATTGTCCAGATCGATGCGGGCGGTGCGACGAAAATAGTCGTAGGCCAGCTCATCCCGTCCCACCTCCGCGGCGATCACGCTCTGTACACAGGCGGACAGTGAGGAGTCTCCAGTGGTCAAGCGGTCGTAATATTCAAAATCGCGCCGTTTCTCCGCCAGAGAGAATTTATCCCCCTGTAGAAAAAGGGCCAGCACGGTATCGGCCTGCTTGATTATCTGGTGCCGATAGATCACCAGCGGATGGTAGTGGAGCAGCAGCGGACGTTTTTCCTTTGGTATTTCCGAAATGGGCCATATTTTTTTGTTCAAAAAACTATCATCCTGCGGATGTATCCCCAGATTGGCGTCGTAGGGCAGAAACATCGCCTCGGCGGCTCTCCTCCACTGCTCGACCTCCTCCTCCCGCAGCCCGGTGGCGTTGACCACCTGAGTGTAAGAGGCGCGATCGTACTCCTCCAGCTCTTCCAAGACTCGGCAGGCGAACTCCAGATTGTTTTGAGCCATGATGTTGGTGTAGTAGTTGTTGTTCACCAAGGCCGTGTACTCGTCGGGACCGGTCACCCCGTTGATGCAAAAAGCCCCGCCCTGCCGATCCACGTACTCCCCCAGGTCGGCCCAAAGACGGGCGGTTTCGATCAGTATCTCCGCCGCTCTGGGGAGGAAGTCTCTGGTGCCGGTGATCTCTATAAATTTTTTGATCCCGTAGCTGATATCGGCGTCGATATGGTACTGCGCGGTGCCCGCCGGGTAGTAGGCCGAAGCCTCCTCGCCGTTGATCGTCCGCCAGGGGAAGAGCGCTCCCCGCTGACTCAGCTTCTCGGCCCGCCGTCGCGCCTGCTCCAATATGCTATAACGATACTCCAGCAGCGACTGTGCGGTCCTCGGTAAGGTATAGATAAACAGCGGCAGTACGTATATCTCGGTATCCCAGAAGTAGTGCCCCTCGTAACCTTCACCGCTTAAGCCCTTGGCGGGGATACTGGTCATCCCATCACGCCCCACCGACTGGAGCAGTTGAAAGAGGTTGAAACGGATCCCCTGCTGCAGCTTGAGGTCGCCGTCGATGCTCACGTCGGCGTGCTCCCAGAAGTTGCTCAAATAGGAAAACTCTTCTTCCTTGAGACGATCGAATCCGTCTCCCGCAGCCTTCTCCAGCTCCCGACGCATTACTTCAATGTTTCGCGCCTCTTCGGATTGCTGACGGTAGGAGTAGGAGATAAACTTATCCACACCGAACTCCCCGCCCGGCTCCAAGCTGAAGTCGTAGCGGTCTCCGACCTCTCCGGTTTGAGAAAACTTTTTCCCTTTCAGGATTCGATTTTTTCCGTCCCGCTCCGATTTCCACGAACGGTGAGTCACTCCGCAAGCCATACTGAGCTGCGACTCGGTGGTCCTGGCGACCAGCTCCCCGAAGTCCGAGTCCCCGTTGATCTCGGCGTAGACCAAGGGCTCGGCCGCCGTTCCGGCGCCGCTTCGCGGATCATCGGGGTCGTGGTAGTTGCTGACGTTGCCGTCGAGGCTGCTGACCAGCCTCACCCGCCCCTTGAAGTCGATCGAACGGATAAGGTAGCGAAGGGCGACAATATGCTTGCGCTGAAAGGGGACCAGCCGTTCGCTCAGCACCTCGATACTCTTCTCCTTGGGCGACCTCCAGGTGATTCTCCGTCTCAGGACCCCCTCCCGTACGTCCAACTCACGGTGGTAGTGGAGGATCTTCCCGGTACTCAGGTCGAAGGGCTCATCCTCGAGCCAGAGTTGGATCTTTCTACCGTCGGCAACGTTGAGGATGGTCTGACTGTGCTCTGGGTAGCCGTAGGCCCGTTCACCGTAGATAATGGGGCGACTTTCGTAGAATCCGTTCAGGAAAGTCCCGCGGTTCCAGACGTAGTTCATCTCCTCGAAACAGGCCCGAACACCTATATACCCGTTGGCCAGCGAAAAAATTGATTCATACTCCGCCATTTTTTCCGATTCGAGCCGCTCTTCTTCTATTTTCCACTCGTGAATGGCCATATCTCCCCCTCTTCCTCTCTATGCACACGTTTGCATCAATTTCAGTCTAAGTCTGCCACCCTCGCTTGTCAACTGGAGTTTTTCATCGTTCTTCGCTTATTTTCCCCTCGCGAATAGCCAAAAATCCCCAGCAGAACCACCGCCGCGCCCAGTATGTTCAATCCCCCGGGTATTTCCTGGAAAAAAAAGTAGGCCATCACCCCAGCTGCCACCGGCTCGAGCAGCACGTTCACCGACAAGAAGGTAGGACCGACGAAGCGCAGCGCCCAGTTGTAGATGCCGTGCCCCAGTATCGTACAGAAAAAGGCCAGGGCAAAAAAAAGCGCGAAATCCTTGCCGGAATATGGCCCCAGAGGCAGGGAAAATAGACCGAGCCCCAACAGCAAGAACAGTGCGCAGCTGCCGTAGACGATAAAAGTATAACGGGCGACCCCCATATTCCGCCTTACCACCCTTCCGATCAGCATATAACCCGCCACTGAAACCGCTCCCAACAAGGCCAAGAAATCGCCTAACAGTGCCTGCCGCCCCAAAGTCAAGTCGCCCCAGGACAGGAGGGCGCTACCGAGCAGCGTCAGCAGTACGTAAAACGAATCCCCCCGACTACCGCCCTCCTTCAACACGAGCCGCGAGAAGACAAAAACGAGAACCGGGTGGGTGTTGACCAGCAGTACCGAGCTGGCGACGCTGGTATAGCTGAGCGAGGTGATCCAGGTGGCAAAATGAAGGGCCAGAAAAAGACCGCCCAGCAGCGCCAAGGAGAG
>DSBN01000373.1 GCA_011046055.1 Sediminispirochaeta sp.
CATCGTCTTCGATACCCGCCAGTACTCCCAACTCGCCCTCCACGGTGACGTAGTCCTTCTGGGCGTGGGCGTATTCGACGACTTTGCGGGTCAGCGAGATATTCTCTTCGTAGGACAGGTGGGAGCCGTCGATCATCACCGATGAGAATCCGCTGTCGATGCAGTCCTTACAGATCTCGAAGGAGTCTCCGTGATCGAGGTGGAGAGCTATGGGAAGTTGGCGACCCAGCTCCTTGGCGTACTCCACCGCCCCTTGGGCCATATAGCGAAGCATCGTCTGGTTGGCGTATTTGCGGGCCCCCGCGGAGACCTGCAAAATCACCGGAGACTCGGTCTCGACGCAGGCGGCAATGATAGCCTGCAGCTGCTCCATATTGTTGAAATTGTAGGCGGGTATCGCATAGCCCCCGTCCACGGCTTTTTGAAACATCTCCTTGGTGTTGACCAAGCCGATACTCTTGTATGAAACCATACTCCTCTCCTTGTATTTTATATGCTACACTCTAATCCAAGCGATATAGGGGGTCAATACACTTGGATGGATTAAAGAAGGGGCTCACCAAAATAGGCGTGCCCGTACTGTTACTGCTGGCGGCGACTGCGGCTGTTTATATCTGGACCCAGCGAAAGGCCGTGATTCTCACCGACCCGGTATGGCGTAGTATCTATCTGGCTCAGACAACTCAAGAGCGTAAAATAAAATCGGTGCTTCTGCGTCACCTTTATCTCCCGATGGTCAACGAGGTTCCGCTGGACAGCTCCCGTGAGGCGATCGAGAAGCTTGCCGCGGAGCAGGGGGCGGCAATCCTCATGCTCTCCCCCCTGTTGGCCGCACGGCTTGGGTCAGTTGCGGTGGAGGGGGAGTGGGTGATTCCCGTTTTTGTCGATCGGGACGGCTCAGACCCTGGGGAGATGAAGAGTTCGATCAAGCTCGTTCTTGATTGGAGACAGCTGTCCGAGGTTCTCGAAGGGCAGCTGATCGGTGAATTGGAATCGGAGAACTACCGGAGGCTCTATCTGCTTCATTCGGATGAGAGCACTCATGAAAAAGAGATAGCCGGGAAGCTGATGATGACGTTCGAAGAGCAAGTGGTCGGCGCGGAAGCTTCGTACTTCACTTCCGAAGGAAAATTGGAGGAACTGGAGGAAATTGATGGCAGTCTTTTTGTGGTTTTGCCCGGTTTTCTTTGCGAGTATCCGGACAGCTTGGACCTGCTCGACCGTCGAGGCGCCTCGGTGGTGGTGGTCGGCTACAGCTCCGCTTACCCGGGGTACGGTGAGACGGTGGTCCGGCAGGTACAACCGGACCTGGCCGGGAGCGTCGATCTTTTATTATCCTCCATGAATGGGGGGGGCGAAGAGTCAATTTTTTCACTGTACTTTCGACCGGTACAAAAAAAGTAGGTGTTTTTCTTCATTTTACCTCTTTTTAGAAAAAGATTTGACAAACAAATCCCCAAGAAATATAATTCCTAATGCTTATGCGTATGCATATTTGTAGTTAAAAGGAGTATATAATGAGACGAGGCAGCCTGCATTTTGTGTGTCTTCTGATGCTTCTACTGCTTCTTTCGCCAACGTTGCTAGTTGCCGATGAGAAGACGCTAAACCTTGAATCGAGACTTTTAGAAACCTTTGACCCGGATACCAGAACAAGCGACTGGCTCATTAGAGGGAGCAAGTTCGTCACCGAAGGTTTTCCAAAGCAGACCTACGCCAAGACATGGCCGGAGGCCCTGTTCGGAAGGAGTCCCGAAAACGATAACCTGGCGGTTCTGGGTACTCATTTCAAGTTTGACAGGCAGGGGTACAACTATATCGAAATTATTCCCGTGCGCGAAGGTGAGGACGGCTCTCCGGAACACAATCCGATCCCCATACCCGGACGGGTGAGACAGCTCGATCTGTGGGCCTGGGGTTCTGATTTCAATTACTATATGGAGGTTCAGCTCAGGGACTTTCGCGGGGTGATTCACACCCTCGATCTCGGGAATCTCGATTTTACCGGGTGGAAAAACCTGAGCGTGGAGATACCGGGCTACATTCCGCAGGAACAGCAGTACGCTCCCTATTTGGCTGGGCTTCAGCTGGACAAGCTGATTGTCTGGACTAAGCCAGAGGAGAGAGTGCACAACTGCTACTTGTACATAGATCATATCAAGGTATTGACCGATGTCTTTGTTTCCAGGTTCGACGGCGACGCCCTCGCTCAGCCGGAAAAAGTACAAGAGATTTGGGAATCCGAGGGGGAGTAGTCAGATGAGAGTACTAAAAAATATTGCGATACTGTTTCTTCTATTGGCCGGATCCGTGAATCTCTTCGCCCAGATCGAAGAGGTGGGTGAACCCGATCCGGAACGTTTGGGTATAGATGCCGCCCAGCAAAAGCTCCGAACCGTATCGGTCGACAAGTTCGAGGATGCCGGGTTCTGGCGCGCCAGTATGCCCCACGATCAGGGTGTCGTGACTATCAGAACACTGCCCGGAGGCCCTCTGGACAAAGAGCCTCTAGAAGGCGAGGAAGAGCTGGGTCTGGACCTGCCCGATAAAAATGTACTGGGCGTCAAGATGGAGTTTTTCCGACGGGGAGGTCACCAGCTGACCGTGTATCCCGCCCGACCGCTCCCGGTGGAAGGGATTTCCAAAATGGTATCCGTCTGGGTGGTAGGACGAAATTCTCCCCACGTACTGAAGCTTCTCATTCGTGACCAGTTCGGCAACAGAGGCGAGGTCACCATGGGGAGGCTCAACTTCACCGGCTGGAAGAAAATGGTCGCTACTATCCCACCGAACGTAAAGCAGCGGGACTACCACTATTCGAACAAACAGGGTATCAAGATCGAGGGGTTCAAGCTCGAGCTGGATCCGTCTGAGACCTACGGTACCTACTATGTCTATTTTGACGGTCTAAGGGCTACCACCGACCTTTTTGGCGAGGAGAGTCGGGACGTAGATGACATGGCCGACAATTGGTAGAGCATTCCAAAAGGAGTTTTCTCTCCTTTGAGTTGAGTCAAGAGCCTCCTGAGGGAGGCTCTTCGTTTAGGTGAGACTTGTGGGAAGAGTAGCTATCCTCGCGGGAAGTGCGAGGATTGATAAAGTCGTTCTCTACGTTCTCTTTTTTGCAGTGCTCTTTTTAAGCACGGTAGTTCCGGTTTTCCCACGGAACGAAGAGGGAACGTTCCTCGGGGCGAAGCTAAACTACGGCAATTACTACGCTCATACCACAAGAGAAAATCTGCGGGTATACCAGGAGGGGCGCTACCGGGGGCTGCGGAGCCGTCAGCGCCGGGTCTATTTGAACCTCAGCGTTCCGGAAGCCGGATTGTACGAGGGGAAGGTCTATATCGTCGGCAATTTGGATCGGGATGGCAGAAGCGTGGGGCTGGGGGTGGACAAGAGCGTCGCGGTTCGACTGAGCTACCAAGAGGGAGGGCTTCGAGGAGAGGGAGAGATATATCCCATCCGCACGAACTTTCCCTTTTTACCCGCCGATGGAGTGGAGGAGGGGGATTCCTGGTCCTTTGACGGGATGGACGCGGTGTACGGTCCCGACGGAGAGCTCTATCCGGCGCCATTTCACTGCCGGTATACCTACCTGGGCCCTGGGCGGTCGGCGGAACGGCCGGCGCTGTTGATTGAGTTCGAGTATTCCTACTTCGACTCCAATCGGTTCGAGGACGAGGCATACGAAGTTCGAGGGCTCGGCAGCGGAGAGATCGCCCTTTATACTGACCGTCGTGGTGGGTTTTTCATCAAGGAAGAGACGAAACGCCATTTTGTTCGTCCTCCGTACCAGGTGTTTCTACGGGAAGAGGGGTTTCGAC
>DSBN01000127.1 GCA_011046055.1 Sediminispirochaeta sp.
ATTCGAGGCTTCGACAGAGACCGATAATCTCGGCCCTTTGATCGGCGTACACGGTCACCAGATGAGCGGGCTTCCCATTTATCCTCTGGATCCATTGGATAGATGGATCTTGGGCGTTCTCGATGAGTCCCGTGCGGAGTACCGGGGAGAGGAGCTCTCTCGGGTCGGATTCCTCAGCATCCAGCAGCGCAGGCATGTATACTCCTCTACCGGAAAAACGTCTGCTTTCTCTTTCAGCGGAGGGGGCGATCTGAAAGGAAAAAAGAGCGTCAGCCAACTCGGCGCCGACCCAGGATTCATCGATTCTGCTCTCCGCGGCGGCGAGCTCGTCGAACTCCAGTCGAATCGGCCCCCGCCTTCCCAGTGGGTAGGAGACCCGGGCGGTCTCGCTGAGCCGTTCGGCTTCCTTGGCAAAGTCCTGCGCCGCCTGCTCCTCATGTTCCGGGAAGGCCAAAATATACACCGGTAGCGGATCCTCGCCCCCGTAAGAAAAACGGGGGCTGTTGACTCCTGGAGGCAGCGTGGCTCTAATCGATTGCAGCTGATGAAACAGGGCTGATTGAAAAGCTTCGGGATCGACCCCCGGTTGAAGTCGAAGAAATATCGCGCTCTCCCCATGGCTGCTGGTGGAGTGCAGTTCGTCCATACCGTCGAGCTTATGCAGGGCTTCGATGAGGGGAAGGCTTATTTCGCGGTCTACGGTTTCGGCGGAGGCACCACTGTAACGGGTACGGATACTGAAACGAGCAACTGGAGCATCGGGGTAGAGACGGAACCTAAGTCGTCCAATTCCGAGTAGTCCCACCACACAGAGCCAGCCTATCAACAGAAGTCTCGTATTCCTCACCTATCCGTCCCTCCTCTTTCCAAAAAAATGACCGCCTCCATTTTGCGAATCTCCAGTCGAGCGAGCTCAGAGAGGAGCGTTGAGCTGCCGTCGGCGCTGAAAATCGGCAGTTCATCGGGGTGGTCCAGGTCGTCACGGCGGAGAAAAACTCGCACCGGTACCGGATTCCCCCCCGGACGGAGTTGAATCTCTCCCACTTCCACCCCGGAATGGAGTAGCCGGAGGTGTTCGAAGACGATCTTTCTGTTTATTCCCGGTGGGAGATGGTCCAGGGGAAGAGGTCGAACCAGCTCGTACTCCCGCAGTCGGGGGAGCTCGGGTTGAGAGGAGACCAAACGGATGAGATCGGAGAGCCGCTCCAGATCACGGTAGGGGGGCAGGTCCAGAGAGAGCCTATCCGCCTCGTCACGGTTCCAGGGGGCTCTGAATTTGATGAACCACTCGCGACTTTGGGGGGAGAACACTGACGCCCACCTGGGGATTTGCGACGGGTCCTTTCTCCCTTCGAACCCCCGATGGGTGATTTGAATTGAATCCCTCCCCCCTTCGAAAGGGGAGGAGGCTTCAAGTTCGACCCGCCTTTGGTAATGGCTCTGGTGATAGATACACAGGTCCAGGAGGAAACTCAGGCTGATGCAGAAAATGAGCAGAGCTTCGATTCGACCGCTGGTGCTCACCCTTTGATCGTAGGGCTCCAAAGGTCTTCGGCAACGCGGCCCAGCCAAAGCAACACACGGGAGAATTGCGCCTAGATGCTGAAGTATCGCCGGTAGAATCAGAGAAAAGCGGAAATCGAAGTCCAGCCATGTGAGCAAAACGGCGCTGACAAAAATAGCTGCCAGCGGGATCAGTCCTCTATGGATGTTTTTCTCCCCCTCCAGGTAGTGCAGCAGCAAACTGCTAAGAAAAAGCGATCCGGGGAGGGCGAGTAAACTGCTGGGGCCGAAGGCAAGACCAGTGAGACGATGATAGACGATTATTCCGGCGGTTCCGGCAAAAAAAGGCAGCCCCCACCGTGGAGGAAAAAAGCTCAGAACACCGACCGTCAGCGCAAAGAGAGCCGCCGCGAGGAGCAGCAGGCTCCGGTCCAGGCTGTCGTGGAGAAAGTACAACTTCGATGGTGACTCCGTTCTTTCTATGGTGCTCTGAATTTTTCGGCGCACGCCGAGTTTCTCAACAAAGCTGCTTCGGGGGGAAAAACGGATAGTCATGAGGTACCCCCGGCGTGTACCCAGTTTGACCGACGAGGCGGCAGGGGAAGAGGCGACTTCGATGTCGGCCGCTTCCGCCAAGGAAAACGACCGATGCTTTTCTACAGGATGGAGCAGGTACAGGCTCTTCAAGTCGGATAGACTGTCGATGTCTTGCCCGGCGCTCACCTCTCTTCGGCTCCCCCCTTCATCCCAGACTCCGATGTTGTAGGAGCCGAGCTCCGCCGCTAAGGAGTGGCGAAGGGAGAGAGGGGAGATGCGCATCTCTCGCAAGACCTCGGCTTGCAGATCGACTCGGACCTCCTTCCGGGCAAAACCCTCTATCTCGATCGACTGTATGCCAGGAAGAAGGGCGAGACTCTCCCGCAGAACGTCGAGCCCCGCCTCTGGTACCGAGTTTCCCGGGGTACCTCGGGTGAAGGCAATTAGCAGCTTGCTTTTCACATTGGGCAGCAGTCTGATATTGGCGGGTTCGGCCTGGTAGGGAAGTTCCTCCTCGACGGCCAAACAGATGCGGTGGAGCTCGCTCCTCAGGGCGGTTCGATCGATGCCGGCCGGATGCTGCAGGACGAAGAGAAGCCTCCCAGGCAGGGCGGCTCCGAACAGCCATATCAGCCTCCCGCTTCGGGACAAATGCTTGGCCAAGACCTGGAGGCTTTTTTCCCCGAGATAGTCAGCCTCCAGCCCCGGCGCTTCCACTTCGACGCTAGACCAGGTGGAAGCTTTCGGGTCAAAATCTTCCAGACGGAGTCCGGGGATGGAGAAGATGGCAAAAATCACTAGGCCCCACAAGAACTCTTTCATAGGTTGTAGCTGAGCTCCACCGGCTGAGCGAGCGAATTGCCCAACGAATCTTTCATCTCCCCCGATACCTCCAGTTCCAGCAGACCCGGGGCGTCCTGCGGTTCCACGGTAAAGTAATAGGCTAAAACGGTGTAACCCGGTTCCGTGGAGAAACCGTGGTGCCCCGCCGTGTCGAGCTTTGTTACCGCCAAGGGGGTCAGGAGAGCGCTGCCGTTGCTCGCGCTGAGGCTGAAGTGCTCCATGAAGGAGAGTTCGGACAGACTCGAGTAGGGGCTGTGATGAAAAAGCAGCTCCACTGAAGCTTTCTCCGAGGCGTTCAAACTCAACACGTCGTTGGGCTCCAGTAGTCGATAGACCGGCTCGGCGGCGTCGACGTCGTTGCAGAAGGCCACCGCTTCGAGCTCCAGAGGCATGGACCTCTCTCCGCTGCAGTCGAGGATGAAAGTCTGGGTCCCCACCTCCAAGGCGTAGCTCTTCGCCCATTGCAGAGGCTCGGCGAAGTCGATGATCAGCTCCTGCCGTCCGGAGTCGATGGAGCGCCACTGCAGGTGGTACTCCAGGGTGGGAAGCAAGGTGACCAGGGTCTCCCGGTAGACCTCCGGGACTTCCGCGGAGAAAACAAGACGGATTTCTTCGTCCCGGTCGACCTGGTAGGTCGTGTTCTCCTGGGGCTCCATAGATCTGGTACCGTAGTCCGAGGAGAAGAGAATCCGTTCCAGCTCTGGCAGCTGCGGTGGACTTGTCCTCAGGAGCCAACTACGGTTTTTTGCCAGCGGATTGCCCGCCCGGTCGCTACACTCCCTGCTCAAGTCTAAGCGGTAGTCGACACTCTCGCTGCCATCGCCCTGGCCATGGATTCGCAAGAGACTATCGTCCTCTTGCCAGGTCAGCTGCGTTTCGATACTCGGAGAGATCGAAAAGGCGTGGTAGAGGGAGTCACGA
>DSBN01000189.1 GCA_011046055.1 Sediminispirochaeta sp.
AAGGCTCCGGTGGTTTTCACGCCCATATCGAGGTCTTCTACCACGATCTCGGCTGGGTGAGCTACGATCCCCAGGCGACGGTCCACTTCGTCGACCCCTTCCATATCGTCGACTATCCTCGGGAGCGTACCAGTTTCACCGAACTCGAGCTTCGTGATGAACGTCGCATAGTGGATCTGCTTTCCGAACCCCGTTCTTGGGACAACTTCTTTCAGCGGGATGTGGGGGCCGAGCGCCGGTCGGCGCTTCTGGTGGGTAAAATATACGGCAGTAGAGGCCGGCTGGTCAGAGACAGTTTCCGCAACGATCAATGGGTCTTTCTTCGTCGAGAAGACGGCAGCGGCGAGGGAGTACGAATCCTCTCCACCGGAGAGTTCGCCCTCTCCCCGGAACTACTGGAGGAGGAGAATTATCTTCGGCCTCTGCGCTTCTTCTATCGTGACGGCCAAGGGGCTCTACTGGAGGAGAGGCTCCGGGTCTCTCCGGGGGAGCTGAGACGGGAGGTGTACAGGCTCGACCATCCCGCCGAAGCAGTGGCGGTCGTGCCTGGTGATGGAGAGCAACTCTACCTGTGGTTTCCGGTAGCTGGTGGGGAAAATTGGAAGTTGGATCAGATTCGAACCGGTGATGACGGGGCGGTGCGATTTTTCTCTAGAAACGGCCAATGGATACTCAGCTCCGACCGCCAAGCTACAGCCACCCGGTATCGACTGGATATGACGAAACTTTCGGGGGGGCGCAACTACGGATTAGACGAGCTTCCTCGGTACTACTCCGAGCGGGGGATGTACATTCGCCTCTACCCGCCCCGTGAAGAGCGCGGTGAGGAGAGTGGAGATTTGGAGCTGCGCTTTGTCGATCTGGAGAGCGGCCGGCGGTACGTGGTGCGGACGGTCGAGGAGAGGGGGATGGTGTTCGAGCTTCCCCATCGGGACTTTTCGACGCTGGTGCTCGAAAAGCCGGGCTTGATGGTTCTGGCGGAAACTTCTGAACGGCTGCAGGCTGGAGAGGCGGTGGACTTTGACGTGGTCGCCGAGACGGAGGTTTTTTCACTGGAGCTCGACCAAGGTGGGGCAACGGTGGTTCTCGTACGCCGAATGGGCCGAAAATATGCGGAGATTCTAAGGGGCCGCAGCGGAGCAGGCGGAGAGCTGAAGCTCTATGTGGACCGGCAAATCGCAGAGGAAGAAGAGCTGTTTCTGCTCTTCGGCACACCCCTGGGTTCCGAAAGAGTGGAGCTATCTGAAGTACTAGGAACCAGATAAGCTTTAACCTGCTTGACGCGGAAGCTCAGGGAGGATTATAGTTCATCTGCGTGTATGAAAAGAGACGAAAAGCAGCTGTTGTCCACGGTAATAACGGCTTCTCAAATCATCGAACTTATCGGTGAAGAGGGGAGCACCACCCCCGTGTTCATCGCCAAAAAACTGAACCTCAGCCGCTCCAACGTTCACCGGCTGCTTTTGACTCTGAAAAAGCTGGGCTACGTGGAGGAGCGCCCCGGTTCGAAGTTCTACCTCACCTTCAAACTCTTCGAGTTGGGCAACACCGTCCCCCACAAGAAACGCCTGATAGACAGTGCACGTCCCTCGATGCTGCGGCTCGCGCAGTTGACCGGACAGACGGTAAACCACGGGATTCTGTACGATGACTTGGTCTTGTACATCGACAAGGTCGAGGCCAACACCTATCTCAAACTGGACCGCTCCATCGGCAACAGCGATCCAGTGCACAGTACCTCTCTGGGAAAGGTGCTCTTGGCTTTTCAGGAAGCGGGGGATCGTGAAAAAATCTTAAACCGACTCCAGCTCATACCCACCACCCCCCAGACGATCACCGAAGCGCAGCTTCTGCAAGAGGAGCTGGAGCGAGTTCGCCGAGAAGGGGTCGCCTTTGACCGGCAGGAGCTGAGTCGCGAGCTCAACTGTGTCGCCGCGCCGGTGTTCGATTGCCAGGGGAGAATCTGCTCGGCCATCAGTATATCCGGACCGGTGGACAAGTTTACCATCCCCCAGGCGGAAGAGGCGGTTGAGAGCCTCAAAGCCACGGTTCGAGAGATTCAGCGCTCACTCTGCTTATAGCCAAGTATCACTATAGGGCAGCACATATTTTATAAAAAAAATATTGACAAATGTCTGATGCTGGTCCACAATGGCTATGTGTTACAAGATATAAACGTTAGTTCAAATAGCGAAAAAAAAGGCTACGTACTGGCCACCACCGTACTCAAAGCGTTCCGTATGCTCGAGTTTATCGGGAACAACCAGCCGGTACAGCCGACGGATATAGTGAGAGCTCTGGGTTACAGCCGAGCCAACGTACACCGCCTCTTAGCGACTTTTATGGAGATCGGGTATATCGAGAAAGATGAGGACGGCTACGGCTTGACCTTCAAGCTGTTCAAGTTGGGCAGCACCGTTCCCCTGAGTCGTGATCTTCGAGACGTGGCCAAGCCGGTGATGATCGAGCTGATGAAGGTAGCCGAAGAGAATATTTACCTGAACGTACTGGTGGAGAATATGGTTATTGCTATCGACGAGGTGAAAAGCTCCCACCATCTGACTCTGAACCCGGATGTAACCTACACTTATCCGGTCCACACCTGCGCCTCGGGCAAGGTCCTGCTCTCCGGATTGCCGCCGGCGCAGAGGCAGGCTTTCGTCTCCCGTTTGGATTTGACCAAAAGAGCCCCGGCCACGATCGTCGATCCCAAGGTCTTTCTAGATCGAATCGCCCAAGCCGAAAAAGAGGGCTACGCCACTGAAATCAGAGAGTTCAGTGACGATTTGAACAGTATCGCCGCTCCAATATACGATTATCGACAACAGATCGTGGCGACCATATCGATCTCCGGTCCGGCCATGCGTTTCGATGAAGAGCGTCAGAGCAGCGTCCTCGAACCGCTGAAGCACGCGGCGAGGCGGATCTCCGAGAAATTGGGGAATAACAGCGGGCTTTGACACACTTTTTTTTGAGGCTGGTACTAGCCTCGCTTTGATTTTTGAAAACCGCTCGAAGGGTCCTACCGCTGAGAGATATGGTTATAAACACTTTCAGGAGGTAAGAGATGATTTCTGAACAGGAATTAGCAAAGCTATCATTCGAAGGAGCACCTAAGATAAAGGTGACCCCTCCGGGGCCGAAGAGCCAGGAGATTCTCACATATCAGAATGATCACGAAAGTTCGGTAGTCAGTTATCCGAAGGGTATGCCGATGGCCCTCAAACGCGGCAAGGGCGCAACGCTCGAAGATGTGGATGGAAACATCTATATTGATATGTTCGGAGGGGCGGGAGTAATGGCCGTCGGCCACGGACATCCCGAGGTCCTCAAGGCTGCCCACGAGCAGATCGACGACGTGACCCACTCCCTCGATATTCCCACCGAAACCCGACAGAAGATGGTGGAGACCCTGGACAAACTTCTGCCCAAAGAGCTCAACCGTGTCTTCTTCGGCGGACCCACCGGTTCCGATGCAGTGGAGCAGGCGATCAAGCTGGCCCGCTACAACACCGGCAGATGGGATGTCATCGCCTTCGAAGGCGCCTACCACGGTATGACCGGTATGTCCCTGGCTCTGACCACCGACAGCAGTCACCGGGACGGACTCGGCCCCTTGGTACCGGGTGTGAAGTTTATTCCTTTCCCCTACAAGTACCGCAACCCCTTCGGCTGTCCCGACGAGGATGTGGACCTGCAGGCCGCCGAAAACCTGGAGCGAGGGCTCAGCGACTCCCACTCGGGCTACTCCAAACCCGCCGCGGTGATTCTCGAGTCCGTACAGGGCGAGGGCGGAGCGAT
>DSBN01000020.1 GCA_011046055.1 Sediminispirochaeta sp.
CCGGGGGAGGACTTGAAACAGACCCTGCTGCGGGAGAGTTTTGAAGGGCTGCAAGGAACCATCGAATTCAACCGTTACGGGGACGTGAAGCGGGAGGTCTTCATCAAAACGATCAGAGACGGGGAGTTCGTCAACGTTGAATAAAATGAGATTGCGGAGTCTGCGGCGGGTGCTCTACCTCCATTTCGCCTACGCGGCGCTGATTCCGCTGTTGATTCTGTTGGCGGCCTTGAGCTTTTTCCTCCATATCAATATCAGCGAAAATGTGTATCGTGAGAACCAAACGGTCGGTACCGGCGTCGCCCGAGAGATCGGAGTTTTTCATCAACACATCGACTCGGTGGTACGTCTTCTGGGCGGGCTTGCCGCTGCGAACGAGGACGGTTATGAACGGATCAACGGTATCCTGGTAGAGACGATCGACCGTTTTCCGGACTTCGAGACGATACAGTTCATGGATCAGGAGGGGGTCATCAAGGCCACGGCCCCCTTCAACGGAGACCTGATCGGCAGCAATATGAGCTCGCAGGAGTTTTTCCAAGACTTGAAGACGGATCAAGGAGAGGTCCTCTGGTCGGATACCTTCGTCTCCGCCTTTTCCGGAGAGCCCACCTTCGCCGTCGCTCTGTCGACCGGAAGGGGTATTCTAGTCGGCTACATTGATCTGTCTCGGATGAAAAAAATCGCGCGGCAGATCACCGAGCTGGGGGTCACCGAACTGCTGATCACCGACAGAACCGGTACCGTCATCGTCCACCCGGACCAGCGGAAAGTACAGCAACAGTACAATTTGAAAAACGAAGTGTTGGTAGCCGAAACTCTGTCCGGATCAACCGGAACCAGAGAAGCCGTCTTTGAAGGGCGGACCGTGCTCGGCAGTACCTTTTTGGTCGAGCCCACCGGCTGGGCGGTCTTGGTAATGCAGAACCGGGAGGAGGTTTTTCGACCTCTTTGGCGCACTATCTCTTGGCTGGTGATCTTCATTATCCTCTCGGGGCTCCTCGGCCTGGGACTGGCCTTCTTCAGCCGCCAAAAGATTGTTCGTCCGATATACGAACTCATGGAGCGTACCCGACGTTTCGCCTCGGGCAGCAAGGATGAGGATTTCTCGGTCGCCCGGGAGTATCGTGAAATACACTACCTGGCCAAAACGCTTTCGAAGATGAGCCGAGAAATCAACAAACGTGAGGAAGAGCTGCAACGAAACATTGCTGAAAAAGAGATTCTGATTCGAGAAGTACACCACCGGGTGAAGAACAACCTGCAGTTGATCCTGAGCATACTCAATCTAAAGTACACCTCCATCGAAGAGGAGGAGGTGAGGCAGGAGATGTACGACAGCATAGGGAGAATTTATACCATCGCTCAGGTGCACGAACAGCTCTACAGCTCCGAACATCTGGATCAGATAAATATTTCCGGCTATATACAGACTTTGACCACTTATCTTTTTTCCATAGACCGCTACAGGAGCCGGAACGCTCAGCCTCATATCGAGGTCTCGGAGGTATATCTGCAGGTGGAGAAGGCGATTCCCCTGGGGCTGATTTTTTTCGAGCTGATCTCCAACTCGCTGCAACACGCCTCTCTATCGAATGGAAATAGCCGTTTGGAGATCCGGATACAGGCGGAAATTAACCAGGACCGAGAGCTGAAGGTCAACTACTCCGACGATGGAGAGGGGTTCGAACCGACACTGTTCTACAACGCTTCCACCGTCGGGTTTAGTATTATCAACGAGTTGGTTCGGCAGCTGGGCGGGCGGATAGATTACCGGTCCGATGGCCGGAACTGTTTCGAGCTCTTTTTCCCCCTCTGAGTTCTTGATCCAATTAGCTTACTGGGTCCGCTGGGCCAGCAATTGAAGCTGTTGTTCGTCGAGGATGCTCTTTTCTCCGGCGTAGTGGCAGGCCACGTGATGACCAGATCGAAACTCGCGCATCTCTGGTGTCTCTCTGCCGCACCTCTCGTCGGCCAGGGGGCAGCGGGTGTGAAAGACGCAGCCTTCTGGTTGGTTCACTGGGCTGGGAACCTCGCCTTCCAATACTACGTGGGTGCGTTCCCGCTCCTTCTTGGGGTTCGGCAGTGGTATGGCGGAGATCAACGACTGGGTGTAGGGGTGGAGAGGTTCTCGGAACAGGGCCGTACTGGGGGCCAGCTCCATCATTTTTCCCAGGTACATCACGGCGATTCGGTCGGAGATGTGCTGAACCATACTCAGGTCATGGGCGATAAAGAGGTAAGTGATACCGAGTTTTTTTTGCAGATCCTGCAGCAAGTTGACTACCTGAGCCTGGATCGAGACGTCCAGTGCCGAGATAGGTTCGTCGCAGACGATGAAGTTGGGGTAGAGGGCCAGTGCCCGGGCGATATTGATGCGCTGACGCTGCCCGCCGGAGAATTCGTGGGGGAAACGTTCGGCGTGCATGGCCTTAAGCCCAACCAATTCCAGCAGTTCAACCACTCGGGCACGAATCTTCGAATCACTCATCTCGGTGTGAATGGTCATTGGCTCGGCGATGATATCGGCGACACGTTGTCGGGGATTCAACGACGAATAGGAGTCCTGAAAAACTATCTGCATTTTGGTGCGAAAGCGCCGCAGCTCTTCCTTCTTCAATGCGGTGATATCGGTCTCTTCGTAGTAGACCTGGCCGGCGGTGGCTTCGTACAGGCGAAGGATCACCCGTCCCAGGGTCGATTTGCCGCAGCCGCTTTCTCCGACGAGACCTAGGGTCTCCCCTTTTTTGATATCAAAGCTCACCCCGTCCACGGCTTTGAGAATCGGGACGCGTCCCAGGGAGAGGAAGCTGCGCTTCAGCTCGAAATGCTTTTTGAGTCCCTCCACCCTGAGCAAGGTCTCTTGGTTCCGTTCCTGCCTTGCCTTCTCTTCCGGTAGTTGATCTACAGAATTACTCATCTATCCTCTCTCGCTTTTTTTTGCGTCATATCGTAATAGCAACGTGAAAGATGCTGCTTCCCCGTTTCGTACATTTCCGGGATCTGCTGCCAGCAGCGGTCGAATACGTAGGGACAGCGCCAGGCGAACTGACAGTGATGGGGTGCTTCAAAGAGGTCCGGCGGCGCTCCGCCGATGCTCACCAGACGTTGGGCTCCGGTGTCTCCGATTTTGGGGATCGCCCCCAAAAGACCTTCGGTGTAGGGGTGTTGCGGATTTTCGTACAGTTCGTCGACTACCGCGCTCTCCACGGGCATACCGCCGTACATGACCATGACCCGGTCGGCGATCCCCGCAACGACCCCGAGGTCGTGGGTGATCCAGATCACCGTCATTCCCAGCTCTTTCTGCAGCTTTTTGGTTAATTCGACGATCTGTGTCTGTATAGTAACATCCAGGGCGGTGGTCGGTTCGTCGGCGATGAGTATCTCAGGCTCGCAGGCGATGGCGATGGCGATCATCGCGCGCTGACGCATACCACCGGAAAACTGATGCGGGTAGGAGTGGTAGCGTTTGTCCGGTTGGGAGATGCCCACCATTTCTAAGAGCTCTATGGCCCGAGCCCGGGCTTGCTGGGTAGACAGGCCCATATGGGTGATTAAGGACTCGGTGATCTGCTCGCCCACGGTGAGCACCGGATTCAGGGAACGCAGGGCGTCCTGGAAGACGATACTTATGTGCTTGCCCCTGACTTTGTTCAGCTCGTCAGGTCCCATGGACAGGAGGTCGATCTCTCGGTCGTCTATATGCAGGATTGCTCGGCCCGATACCCGGGCGCTTTCCCTGGGAAGAAGTCCCAGTAGAG
>DSBN01000376.1 GCA_011046055.1 Sediminispirochaeta sp.
CGACGGGGCGGTGAAGCTGTACAAGACCTCCCCTGAGGGCAAGGAAGTGACCGTGCGTTTGATCCACCGGGGAGAGATTTTTGGCGAGGTGGTGCTCTTCGAGGATATGCACTATCCAGTCAACGCCGCGGCGCTGCAGAGCTCGCGGATTCTGAAGATCTCTCGAGCCGCCCTGCTGAGCATTCTCGAAGAGGAGGGGTTCCGAAACGACTTTATCGCCGCTTTGATGAGAAAACAGCGGTACCTGACCGAACGGATTCTCCACCTCTCGGCGTTCGACGTCGAGGAGCGTTTCTTTAGCTTTCTATCCGATCAGTACGGCCAACGGGATTCTTACCACATCACCCTGAGCAAGCAAGACATAGCCGCGGCGATCGGAACCCTGCCGGAGACCTTCTCCCGGATGATCTCCCGTCTGAAAAAAAGGGGGATCATCGAGTGGAAGGGGAAGGAGTTGAGGATACGTCAGGAGTTGAGCTAAATAACGCGTGATGCGCCGACCTTCGTCCCCCTTGCCAATCTCGGGGAAACCTGTTATAAATAGCGCCGTATCAAAATGCCACCTTAGCTCAGCTGGCCAGAGCACGTGACTTGTAATCTCGGGGTCGTCAGTTCGAATCTGACAGGTGGCTCTTTTTTTAATAAAAACTTACCCTTTCCAGACGAACAATCTATCCGAAATACTCCGCGGCCTTGTCTTTTAATTTTCGCGAGAAACTCATCTTCGGCACACCCTGGGCGGGCTTGGCCGGGATGGTCAGGCTTTCGCCGGTGGAGGGGTTGCGGCCCACTCGCGCCTTTTGCGGCGGCCTGATGCGAACCGATAGCCGACCCAAACGCCCCAGCTGTACGCTTTCGCCCAAAAGAAGGCCGCTTTCGACCATTGCCAGGTAGTCATCGATGACTCGGTTGACCTCCTTCTGACTCAGATCGTTGCGTTGGGCGATGTATGAGACGATCTCCTGCTTGTTGAAATGGTCGATACTGGTCCCTTCGGCGGTGGTACTTTGCTTGTTGATCTTGAGGAAGCCGTTGGTCAGAAAGATCGTAGCTTCCCGTATTCTGGTGATCTGTTCGTCAAGGTTGATACCGTCGGGACAGACGGCGATTTTATGGACCGGTGAGCTCTTCCGCAGCGGACTGTCGGCGAGCTGGAGCGGTTCACCAACGGCGAGTCCGTGAGAAATCGAGACCCCCGTCCCCTTGAGGATTTTAGGCACGTCCCGCCGCAGCTCGATGCTGGCGTACTCCAGCCGTCGCTGCTCGTCTACCTGAGGGTAGAGGCTGATAAGCGAGCCGCTGATGGTCAAAACGAGCAGCCCCCGAGGGTCCTCGGCTTCAAAGCTCTGGAGACTCTCAAAGTCCAGGGCTTTGACCTGAGCGGAAAAGAGACGATCCTTCTCCGCCCAAGCTTCTAACAAGAGCTGGAGAGACTTGTCAGTGGATGGCAGTTCGGTACTTTGGAGCAAGTTTTTCAGATGCTCGCGGATCCGCGGCGGGATGAAATTAGTTTCATGTTCTTTATCATTCATATAGAAATTGTAAGCCCGGTTTCGATGGGAGGCAATAAAAAAGAAAAACTTGTTTTTATACCTCAGTCGTACTACATTTTGAGGGAGGTAATTTGAAAAATTGGGGAGGTTAACAATGGCACGAGATATTTCTGAAAAGATACGAGAGCATATAAAACAGCTGGTGAGAACCGCCGGTTTGCCGGACAACGAGGAGTCCATCGAAATACTTGAAGAGGGCTGGCAGGAGAAACTGGAGACCTTCGAGCGAGAGGTGGAAGAGAGGAACATGGAGCTCTCCGAGGAGTTCGACGCCGAAGACGAGCGCGGTGCACTGCTGATGACCTACTCCGGCAGCCTCATCAGCGTCGGTCCTCTCACCAGCAAGGGCCGTTCGGTGGAGTATCACAGCATCGGCATACGCAAAGACGTTCCCGAGACCGCCGAGGCGTCGGAGACCGAACTGGCCGACGACGTGGAGGTCGATTCGGTAGTGATGTTCAGCAACGGACCGATCAAAAAGAGCTCTCCGATATACAAAATCGCGGTAATTGTAGAAGAGATGGACGAAGAGGAACAGACCGAGCTCCTGGCGGAGGTAACCCAGGTACTGTCGGAAGATTTTATCGAAGTGAACAAAACCCTTATCCAGGACTAACAAGAGCGAATGGACGGTTTTCTGGAAACCATTGAGCGTACCTCACTGCCCGATCGGGAGGAGTACCTGGAGCTGCTGCGTCGGGTCTCGGAAGTTCTGCTCTCAGAGCGACCGGAGTACCGTCCCCGGGACGCTGAGAACCGTCCGGGAGGATTGCTGAGACTGCCGGACCTGCCTACGGTGATCGTGCCCGATTTGCACGCCCGCAGGTGGGTCCTGGACCGGCTTCTCGGTATGAATTGGGGAGATGAGAGCGTCGAGTCTCTGCTCAGACGGGGTGCGATCCAGGTGGTCTGTGTGGGCGACGGCTTTCACGCCGAGGGACGAGCTGCCGGCCGCTGGAGGCGTGCATTCCGGGAGTACGTAGATAAATACAAACACCACCAGGCGATGGATGAGGAGATGAGAGAAAGCCTCGGGCTGATGGAGATGGTGATGAACTTGAAAATCGCTTTCCCGGAGCACTTTCATTTTCTCAAAGGGAATCACGAAAATATCTCCAACGAAGAGGGGCGGGGCAACCACCCTTTCAGAAAGTACGCGTACGAGGGCGAGATGGTTCGGCTATGGGTGCTCCAGTTCTACGGGCGGGACTTTTTGGAAGCCTACGCCGAGTTTGAACACCTGCTTCCGCTTCTCGCGGCGGCTTCGGACTTTATCGTCTCCCACGCCGAGCCGCGACGGTTTTTCTCCGCCCAGGAACTGGTCGAATATCGGAGCCACGACGAGGTGGTCGAAGGGCTCACCTGGACCGGCGACGGAGAATCAGAAGAGGGGAGTGTGCGGCGTATGTTGGACGTATACTGCGATTCGGACAGGGTGAGTACCTACTTTGGCGGCCACCGGCCGGTGTCCGGAAGTCACAATCTCAGAGCCGACGGCAACTACGTGCAGATACACAATCCCGAGGACTCGCTGATCGTACTTTTGAGCCCCGGGCTACCCTTCGCCCCGAACAGGGATATAATAGAGTTGTAGTATGGCTAAGGTACCGGAGAAAATAGGCAAATACAAAATCATCGATCTTCTTGCCCAAGGGGGGATGGGAGCGCTCTACCGCGGAGTGCATCCCACCCTGGAGAAGGAGGTGATCCTCAAAAAACTCATCCTCCGCGGCAATCCCGATTTTGCCGAGCGTTTCCGCCGGGAGGCCCGGATTCTGATGGAGTTTCGTCACGACAACATCGTGGATGTCTACGACCACTTCAAGGAGGGGCGCAGCCACTACATCGTGTTGGAGTACATCGACGGAATGTCTTTGGAAGATCTGATACGCCGGGAACGTTACCTGCCCAACGAATTTGCCCTCTATATTTTTTTCATCAGCTGCAAGGCCCTGATGTACGCACACAAAAAAAACGTTATTCATCGAGATATCAAACCTTCCAATGTTCTTTTATCGAAGCACGGGGAGGTAAAACTCCTGGACTTCGGGATAGCCACTACCGAGGAGGACGCCGATCAAGGCCTGACGCGGGAGGGGATGACCCTCGGCTCGCCGGCCTATATGGCACCGGAGCAGTTTGAAAACAGTCGGAGCGTCGACAAACGTGCCGACATCTACTCCATGGGGGTGATGCTCTACGA
>DSBN01000170.1 GCA_011046055.1 Sediminispirochaeta sp.
GAACTCCTCGACGCTCTGGTGGATATGGGATTCGACCGAAAGAGGTCTAAACAGACCCTGACGGAGCTTGCCAAAAGTATCGATTTTGATAGTCTGTCGGAAGAGGAGTTCGAACGCGAACTATTCCGACAGGCAATTATTAGTTTGAGTTCACGGAAGTAGCGATGGCCGAGCAGTACCTTTCCGGTGACTACAGAACCGAGGATGACTCTAACGAGCAGCTGATCAGACCGCACTACCTGCGAGATTTTCAAGGACAAGTGGACCTGAAAGCCAACCTCGCGGTCTTTATCCAAGCAGCCCGCGAGCGGAAAGAAAGTCTGGACCACGTTTTTTTGAGCGGTCCGCCGGGGCTGGGAAAAACCACTTTGGCCGGTATCATGGCCAACGAGATGGGGGTGGAGTTCAAAGCTACCTCAGCTCCCGCCTTGGAGAAACCAAAGGACCTGGCGGGTATTCTCACCACCTTGACCGAGGGGACGG
Source organism: Sediminispirochaeta sp. (assembly GCA_011046055.1). GTDB lineage: Bacteria > Spirochaetota > Spirochaetia > DSM-16054 > Sediminispirochaetaceae > DSBN01. The sequence continues at coordinate 484 of DSBN01000170.1, forward strand.
TCTTCTTCATCGACGAGATCCACCGGCTCAAGCCCGCCATGGAGGAGATGCTCTACATCGGGATGGAGGATTTTGAGGTGGACTGGGTGGTCGGGCAGGGGCCGTCGGCCCGAACGATGCGCATCCCGATACCCCGGTTCACCCTGATCGGAGCTACTACCAAGGCGGGGCTCGTCGCCGGACCGCTGTACAGCCGCTTCGGCATCGCCGTGCGGATGGACTTCTACAACAACCACGATATCAGCAGCATCATTCGTCGAAGCGCTTCGATTCTGGAGGTCGAAATTCGAGACGGTGCGATCGATCTTCTGGCCCGCAGCTCCCGGGGGACACCCCGGGTGGCCAATCGGCTGCTACGCCGAATGCGTGACTTCGCCCAGGTTTTGTCGGACGGAGTAATCACCGTCGAAGTGATCCGAGAGGGTTTGCAGCGGCTGGAAATCGACAGTTACGGCTTGGAAAAACACGATCGAGAGATACTTCGCACCATTATCGAAAAGTACCAGGGCGGACCGGTGGGGGCCGAAACCCTGGCCATCTCGGTGGGGGAGGCCACGGAGTCATTGGAGGACTTCTACGAACCCTACCTGATACAGCGTGGTTTTCTGCAGCGTACATCCCGGGGACGGGTTGTCACGGATATGGCTTACAAACATCTGAACATGGATAAAATCAAGGATGAAAACCAAGATCTTCTCTTTTGAGCTTCCCGAGGAGCTCATCGCTCAACACCCTACGGAGGAGAGGGGCCGGAGTCGGCTTATGAGACTCGATCGAAAGAGCGGGCTCAGCGCTGATTTCACGGTGACCGATCTGCCGGATCTCCTCGAACCCGGGACCCTGCTGGTCTTGAACAACTCCCGAGTTCGCAAGGCTCGAATATACGGACGGACTCAGCACGGCGGGGAGGTAGAGTTTCTGCTCCTCTCCCAGCTGCCCGACGGTACTTGGAAAGCTCTGGCCAGCAAGGCAAAGAAGCAGCGCCCCGGCCGGCAGTACCTTTTTCCAGAAGAGGTACGAGGAGAAATCAGTGCGGTGGAAGGGGAGTTTCGGATCATCCGCTTCACCCCGGGTATCGACGAGGAGTACCTGGAGCGTCACGGACACCTGCCGCTGCCTCCCTACATCAAAAGGGAGGACAGCCTCGAAGATGCCCGGCGATATCAGACGGTCTACGCCCGAGAGACTGGCTCCGTCGCCGCACCGACGGCGGGCTTGCACTTCACCGATGGGCTGTTTGAACGACTTCATCTTCGAGGCATCGAGACCTCCACGGTCACTCTGCACGTGGGGCTCGGCACATTTCAACCGATACGATCCGAAGAGGTGGAAGAACACCGGATGCACCGGGAAGACTACCATATTTCGCCGGAAGCGGCACGAAAAATAAACCGTGCCAAAAAAGAAGGACGAAAGGTGTGCGCGGTGGGGACCACGTCGGTGAGAACCATAGAATCGGCCTGGCGGGACGACGGTGTGCGGGCGGGAGACGGCTGGACCGAGCTGTTCATCTATCCGGGCTACCGTTTTCAGGTCACCGATATGATGTTCACCAACTTCCACACTCCCGAATCGAGCCTATTGGTAATGGTATCGGCCTTCGCCGGGCGAGATCTGATCCGCCGTGCTTACGAAGAGGCGGTGAGGAAGCGCTACCGCTTCTTTTCCTACGGTGACGCCATGCTGATTCAGTAGCTGTCTTGGTCCATGTTTTCGAACTCCTCTTCGACTCGGGCCAGTCGATCCAAGTCCTCCCGGATAATGCGTCCGTAGTCCAGTTCGCCGAGGCTTATTCGTTTTCTCTCGTCCTCCCAGTACTGGATCTCTTCGAGATGGTAGTACTCGACCTCCTCGAGACGCGCCCACCACAGCAGGGCTTCGTCCCAGTAGTACAGGGCGCTCTCGTAGTAGTGCCGGGCGATTTGCAGGCTCTCGAGGTTTTGGTCCTTCCAGGGGGCGTTGAAAAAGTAGGCTCTCCGCTTGTCGTATTTGGAGGCCCAACGGCGGTACTGCTTGACCAGTTCGAGATTCACGTGGAGGTAGAAGAGGTGTCGGTAACGTTCCCACTGCCGGGGGTCTTCGATCTCCGCCAGGGCGTTGAGAGGGTTGGCGAAGGGGTGAGCCAGTGCCCGCTCCAGGTACCAGATATTCTCTTCGAAATCTTCATGGTATTGGTAAAGATTCTGGTGGTAGAGTTCGTAGTACTGCTCGGCGTAATAGATATTGTAGCCGTAGAGGCTCGTGCTGAGGCTTATAAAAATAAGAAAAAGAGTAAAAAAAATGCTCTTCCGCTTCATCTTTTCTAAGTATCGGACAGTTTGAGTTGTTTCCAAATACTCAGTTCCAGTTCATCCGGAGGCAGAGAGGCGTCAAAAATATGTACTTCCATGGGCTCGGCTTCGAAAAGGGTGAAAGCGTGGTAGTAATTAGAACGAATCTCCTCCTGAAGCTCCATTCTTTCGTATATTTCCCGGGGGTTATTTCGGCTGTAAATGCGGCGCTGTCCCTCATCGGGACTCACATCCAGAAAAACCAGATGCTCCGGCAGGGGAAAGGCTCGGTTCAAGTCCCATACATGGGAGAAATCCCAGTCAATAGACTGGTAGGCCAACGAGCTGAACAGATACCGATCACAGATGACCGTCTCACCCCGATCGACTAGGCTGAGAATTCCCTCCTGAGGGTGGTAGAGGTGGTTGTGACGATCGGCGGCGAAAAGTTTGGCCAGAGTACCCGGAGCTACCTTTTCCTTCTCCTGCAAGACGCGGCGAATGGATTCGCCGATAAAGGTTTCAGTGGGCTCGCAGGTGTGTACGATGCGCGTGTTTCGGCGACGCAAATTTTCGTAGAGCAGCCTGCTCTGTGTGGTCGTTCCCGCCCCGTCGAGACCTTCGAAGACAATAAAACCTTTGATAATTTCGAAACCTTCTTGCTGTTCCATCTTGTCCATCGTACTTGTTTCCCTTATAGTAGCCAAAATACTCTCTTCTGTCATCTTTTCTTGGAAAAAAACTGGTTTTAGGTTAAATTTAACCGTGGTTTTCTCGGATAGTTGCTCATACCGCTTTGCGGCGAACGGAGCAATGAAAATAAGCGTCCGGTTATTTTTATAAAAGAATAGGAGGAATCCTTCCTGGCGAACGACGTACGACTGGTACAGTTCAAGCATCTGCTACTCTTCTCTACCTTGGTGCTTGTTACAGTTGTGTTGATGCTTCCCCTGCAGCGGGCATTGGACGACTACAC
>DSBN01000182.1 GCA_011046055.1 Sediminispirochaeta sp.
CCCATAGGCTACATCTTCTCTATCAGCATCGAACACTTACCCGAAGGAATGGGGAGGGTCTTTTTTTTGTTCTCATCCAGGATATTGATGGTGAAGTAGTAGAGCTTCTCTGACTCCAATCGAACCTCCCAGCCCCGGTTGCTGCGGTTGGTGAGTATCGAGATGATGTTGCGCTTCAGAGAGAGGTTCTCGATGCCCATCGCCTCGAGGGTAGGCATGATCCAGTCCACCGTTTTTCGGGGTAGACTGATGAAGAGCCCCAACACGTTTTCTATGATCAGAGTGATGGTGGACAGCCCCACGTAGGGCAGGTGGAGGGGACGAGGAAACTCCGGTCTATCGTCCCACCGGGCCGGGCCTTCCTGCAGGGGGTGATAGGCCTCCCACACGTTGCCCTCCCCGCCGCCTTCTGGATGCAGCGTGTCCAGCATGTAGTAGAGGTGCCGGATCGCCGCCTCCCGGGCCAGTTCGTACCGGGCGTATTTCTCCAGCCCCTTGATGACCATGAAGTTAAATACCGGAAAGACCGAACCCCGGTAGCCCCCCCCGCCGTTCTCCTGGAAAGCCGGGTCGTCCGCCGAGAGGGTGGGAAAGGGGTGTTCCAGGCCGAAGGTGTCGTGGTTCTTCAAGTGGTCGATCAAACGGACCGCCTTGGCCTCGTTGGGGATCTCCGCCAACAGAGTCCAGTAAGCGGCAATGGTCTTCGACGGCAGCCGTTCTCCTTCGGCGTCGAGATCGTGATAAAAACCGGTCTCCTCGTCCCACATCATCGAGTTGATCCGGGTTTTGAGGGAGAAGTAGTGCCGCTTGTAGGTGAAGCTGATCTCCTTGTCGTTCAGAATATCCCCCAGGGCGGACATGTAGAGGGCGTTCAGCGCCTGTTGGGCGTTGAAGTCCACCGGGTAGACCACCTTCTCCCGAGGGCTGTTGCCCATGCAAGTCGCCTCCATGGGAACGCTGTACAGGCCGTTTTCCCGGCGAAAGTTCTTTTCCAGCCAGTGGAAGTAATCTTTTAGCTTGGGCAGCACCTCTTTCAGACGCTTTTTATTGCCGGACTTGTGGAACAAGTTGTGCTCGGCGTAGGCAAACAGCGGCGGCTGTACGCTCTCGGGGTTGTCGTCGCTGAAGACCGGCGCCCCGTCGTCTATCCGGTAAATACCGCGAATGGCTCCCGACTCCTCCTGTTTGTGGTAGAAGTTGTTCAGGACATTGTCCGCCGGAAAAATTCGATTGCTGTAGACCAAAAAAAAGCTGGACACACAGGCCTCGAATTGACTTATAGTACCCCCCTCAGGGGAGACGAGAAATGAAGATTCTAAGCCGTTGTGCGCTTGATCTTTATTTTTATACCAGGCATCCTGTACCCACGCCCAGGTCTGTTCGTACATATCGACGAAGTCCTGGTCATAAAAGTGGACCGCCGGGAAGCCCTTTTTTACCATCAATGATCCTTGCATATGCCCCCGCATGACACATTATTTGAGTAGAGTGATTATGGATATAACCGGAGAGAACAAAAAAATTCCCCCTAATGAAAATATAAAATACAACGGATGGGTCCATAAGTCAAATTTTTCATAATAGTTTCTCATGCTGCTACGCAGCACTCGAAACAATGAAAAGAGCCGGATACGGCTCCTTTCATATTAGGGAATTAAGAGGGAGAAAATGAACAGATTTTTGAAAAGAGAAGTGCAGATCCTCTCGGTCGACGGTGGCGGAATACGCGGCATCTTCCCGACGCTTATCCTCCAAGAGCTGGAGCGGCGAATCTCCGAGCGGAGGAAAAATCACCCCCTGTGCCGTGCCTTCGACCTGATGGCCGGCACCTCCACCGGATCGATCATCGCCCTGGGGCTCAGCGCCCCGGAGAGAAACAAAGGGCGTAAGACCCCCCTGTTCAGCGCCGCGGACCTGGTGGAAATCTACAGCGAACGGGGCTTGGAGATCTTCCCGCGCCACATTTTTAACGAACTTAAAACCGTCCGCCAGGCCTTCACCGAGAAGTACAACTCCGGTCGGTTCTACGAAATACTGACGGAACTACTCGGCGACCTGAGCCTCCAGGACGCGCTGACCAACGTCCTGGTCACCACCTACGATATCAATCACAACCGCCCCTTGATCATGAAAAAAAGACCCGGTCCCGTTCACGGACGGGAAAAAGACCCCAACTTCTACCTCCGCGACGCCATCATGGGCTCCTCCGCCGCACCGACCTATTTTGAACCGGTACAGGTGAAAACCGTGGACGGCGCGAGCAGCCACCTCTTGGTCGACGGCAGCGTTTTCGCCAAGAACCCCGCCATGTGCGCTCTGGTAGAGGCGCAGAAGATCTACCCCCGAGCTCGCCATTTCACCATTTTGTCCCTGGGTACCGGGGTGGTCGACAACACCTACAGCTATCAGCAGATGAAGAGCTGGGGATTTCTCGAGTGGGTCCTCCCCTCCAAGGGGATCCCCCTGGCCTCGATCATGAGCGACGGGCAGACCAAGTGCGTCAACTATCAACTGCAGTACCTGCCCCGGGTGGACTACCACCGCATCGATTTTCCCATCGACGGATGCAGCAGGTCGATTGACGACGCCGAACCGGAGAATCTGGTCTGTCTGAGGGAGAAGGCCGCCGAGCTGATCCAGGAGAACGACAGCCTGCTCGACGATATGGCCCGCCGACTGTCGTGAATCCGGGGCTTTCATCCACTGCTGCTCCGGCCGTAGAGGTTCCGACACCGGCACGGCACGGACTATTATTTTTCAAAAACCGTGATATAATCTGACCGCCATGGAAAAATCACCGGCCACTACATACAGCAGGCCCAATTTCCTCACCGGTATGCTCCTGGCCGTGGTCGTCGGTTTGGGCAGCGGTCTGGGTTCGGTAGCCTTCATCCATTTGATCGCTTTTTTTCAGCAGATCTTTTTCGTCCACGGACGGCAGTGGTTCGCCTTTTTAGGCCCCCTGGCGGTGGTCCCCCTCCCGGCGATCGGAGGGCTCCTGGTAGGCCTGATCATCTTCTACGGCTCGGATACGGCTCGAGGTCATGGAGTCCCCGAGGTGATGTACGCCCTCACCCGCCAGGGTGGACGAATGCAACCCCGTACGATGATCGTCAAAACTCTCGCCTCGGCGCTGACCATCGGCAGCGGCGGATCCGCCGGACGCGCCGGACCGGTGGTCCACATCGGGGCGGCCCTGGGATCGAGTCTCGGACAGCTCTTCCGCCTGCCCACCGCCTGGCTGCGAACGCTGGTCTCCTGCGGCGCCGCGGCGGGAATTTCGGCCACCTTCAACGCCCCCCTGGGTGGGATTTTTTTTACCACCGAACTCTTGACCACCTCCTTCGTCAGCTACGGCCTGCCCTTCATCGTAGCCAGCTCTCTGGTCTCCAACCTGCTGGCCACCACCCTGTTGGGCATCGAGCAGTCATTTCTGCTGCCCACCCTCTACGGCTTGGTTCACCCCGGGGAGATAATCTTCTACCTTTTGTTGGGCGTGGTGGTGATTATCGGCGGCTTCCTTTTCATGAAGTCACTGCAGTACTCGGAGACCCTCTTCGAGAAAATGAAAAAAGCCCCCATCTGGCTTCGGCCGGCAATCGGTGGACTGGCGGTCGGCTTGATCGGCCTCTACTCCTACGATATCTACGGGGTCAGTTACGGTCCAGTTCCCTGGTCGAGCAACGAGAGCCTCGACCAGATC
>DSBN01000122.1 GCA_011046055.1 Sediminispirochaeta sp.
ACTTTATTCCCTCCCTGCCCCCGTGGTTCGACGATCTCCTACAGCTGTGGTACGGGTGGATCTCCACACCGGCACTGATCTTCATAGTCTTGTTGATCGTCTCGGCGGCCATGGGAAACCCCCTGTTTATCGTTCTGGGGGGGACCGCCTTTCTGCTTTTTGTCAGAAATATGGGTGCCCTGGAGTCGATCCCCAACGAGGCCTATACCATGCTGATCAGCGAGACGATCCCGGTCATCCCATTGTTTACCCTGGCCGGTTTTGTGCTCTCCGAGTCCCGAGCGGGGGAGCGGCTGGTTCGACTGTTTCACGGGCTGTTCAACTGGTTGCCCGGCGGACAGATCATCGCCGCGGTCCTGGTCTCTACCTTCTTCACCACCTTCACCGGAGCTTCGGGGGTGACTATTTTGGCCTTGGGGGGCATCCTCTACGTGGTGCTCCACCGCGAGGGACCCTTCAGTGAGAAGTTCACCACCGGATTTCTGACTGCCTCGGGCAGCGTGGGCTTTCTTTTTCCGCCCAGCTTGACGATCATCCTCTACGCGGTGGTGGCGAGGATCAGCGTCATCGACATGTTCATCGGCGCCTTGATCCCCGGGGTGATCGTGATGATCACCATGATGATCATCGGCGTGGTGGTCGCCTGGAGGAACAAGGTTCCCACCAGTCCGATCAACATGAAGGAGGTCAAACAGGGGCTCCGCGAGGGGCTGTGGGAGCTCCTGCTGCCGGCTTTTATTATTCTCAGCTACTTTTCCGGTCTGACCACTCTGCTGGAGACCGCCTCGTTGACGGTACTTTATGTGGTCCTGGTCGAAGTGGTGATCCACCGGGAGGTCGCCTGGCGGCAGCTGCCGGAGATCGCCCTGAAGGCGATGCCCATAATCGGCGGAGTCTTGATTATTCTGGCCATGTCACGAGGTTTGGCCTACTACATCATCGACGAGCAGGTCCCCACGCTTATGAGCACCTGGATTGAGAACAACATCCAGTCCAAATTCCTGTTTCTGATTCTGCTGAATATCGTCCTGATCATCACCGGCTGTTTCATGGATATCTTTTCGGCCATCATGGTGGTCGCCCCGCTGGTCATTCCCATTGGCGAGGTTTTTGGAATAAATCCGGTGCACCTGGGGATAATCTTTTTGGCCAATCTGGAGCTCGGCTTCATGACCCCTCCGGTGGGGATGAACCTCTTTCTCTCGTCCTACCGCTTTGAGATGCCCCTGAGCAAAATATACGTGAACGTGATCCCCTTCTTTCTGCTGCAGCTCGTGGCGCTCTTGGTCATCACCTACGTGCCCTGGTTCACCACCGTGCTGCTGGAGCTGCTCGGCTGAGGTGGGGCTATTGAGCTCCCGCGGAAACAAGAAAATCCGAATATCTCTTGTCTACCCCTTTGATGTGCGAGGTGAGCCAGCTCTGGAGGAAGAAGAGCAGCTCCTGAAGCTCCAGCTCGTCGCTCTGGCGGAAAGCCTCGACCCGACGGAAGAAATTCCGGTGCTCGAATTTATGTTTCATGTATTCAGGGTAGCCGTGTTCCTTGAGCAGCTTCTCCTCATAGCTGAAGTGCTCCTGGGCGTAACTCTCCAGCTCCACCAAGGCCGCTTCGATCACGCTGTTGTCGTCGGGTCGCTCCACGAAATGGTGGTGTAGTCGATTGATCAGGGCAATCAGCTTTTTGTGTTGTTCGTCGATGGACGGGACTTCGACGCTGTAGATATCACTCCAGGGAATATACTCCGGCATGTAAACACCTCGCTTCTCTTAATCTAAATATAGTTCATCTCGTATCTATGAGTTGAGCTCCTCCACTACCCGCAGGAGCTCCGGCAGGACCTGCTTTTTTCTGGATAAAATCTCCGGCAGGTCGAACAGCCCCGGCGCTTCCTGGGTGAATACCAACTTCTCCTCGGCCTCCCGGTAGGGGGTGCAGATGAGTTTGCTGTGTTCACGGAAGACGTTGCTCACCAGCAGCATGGTCCAGTGCAGCTGCTGCTCCCGCTGTACCTTCTCCAAGGCTTCGCGGATCCGGGGCAGCACCTCCTCCAGGTCCTGGAAGGTGGAGACCTCCACCTGTCCGATGCCGATTTTGCACCCCCACTCCTGGTACTCCTTGAAATCCGCCTTGATCATCGTCTCCGGGTCCTGGTCCGAGAGCACCGCGGTGTGGGAGAATATCTCTTCGCCGAACTCCTCCACCCTCCGTCCGGCAATGTTGGCCAGCTGTACCGCCGCCCGGCGGTCCTCTTCGGTGGTGGTCGGGCTCTTCAAGATCACCGTATCCGAAATTATTCCCGCCAGCAGGACTTGGGCGCTGAGACCGTCTACCGGGATTCCCTGCTGGAGGTAGTGCTGATAGACGATGGTACAGGTGCTGCCCACCGGCTTGGCTGCTACATATATTGGGGTCTTGGTCTTCTCCACGCCCAGACGGTGGTGGTCGATGATCTCCAGTATGTCGGCGTGCTCGATCCCCCGAATGCTCTGGGACGCCTCGTTGTGGTCCACCATGATCACCTTGCGTCGGGGGCGGTCGATGAAGCTCCGCCGGGTGACCACCCCGAGGAACTTATCCGGATCCTGCGCCGAAAAGACCGGAAGCCCCCGACGGTCCGTGTTCACCAGCATCTCCTTGGCCTCGTCGAAGTGGTGCTCCTCGGTGAGCAGGGGGTACTGGTCGTCCATAATGCTCGAAATGGGGGTGCTCAATCGCAGCAGCCGCAAGGTCTCGGCGGTATCGGTACGAGAGACGAAGACGGTGCCCCGGTAGTTGTTGAAGTCGAAATGTACCTCCCGGGGTTCCTTGATGCCGGTGAGGACGATGGCGGGAAACTGCTGCTGCACCGCGTAGTCGAGGATCCGCTCTCTCTGACCCACTACCAGCAGCGGTTTGTCGGGCAGCAGTTCCTGAATCCGGGCGACGCTCACCTCGTAGGGCATGGCGCCGATCATAATGGCGGCGTCGAAGCTCTTCTCCTCCCCCTCTTTGTAACAAAAACCGGGCAGAACCTCGTCGAAGTTCCTGGTGTCGAAACGGTAGCGCGGACGTCCTCCGATCTGTTCGGCGATCAGGAAGTCAGAGATTTCGTTGATACTCACCAGCCCGGCGAATCTATCATCCCCGTCAAAAACGGGGATGACGCTGATGTTCAGGTCGTGGATCTTTTTCACCGCTTCGAAAATCGGCGCGTCGGTACGTAACGCCAGCGGTTTGTCGGCGAGAATATCCTTTACTCGAGGGTAGACGTCCTTCTCCAGTCGAGGCGCCGTGACCCCGAGGGCCTTCAGGGTGTACTTGGTCTGGGCGTTGAGGTGGCCGCAGCGAATGGCGTTGTACTGCGTAGCGGGATCGATCTTGTTCTTCAACTGCGCGTAGGCCCAGGAGGCGCAGATCGAGTCCATGTCGGGATTCCTGTGACCGGTAATAAAGATTTCCTGCACTATAACACTCCTTGCTCAATACTTGAAAAAGCAGTTTCCATTGCTTTGATCGCCCCGAGGCGGCATATGAGACTATACTAGATTAGTACAATTCGTCGGCTTGCTCAATGATTTCTCACCGGCCGGGCTGCTTCTATCGGGGATTGATGGGTGCCTTAGAGCTGACCCCAGGGGCAGGAGAGTTCCACTATCCGAAACGGCGAACCAAGTAATAAGAGATAGTCCTGGAAAAATGGGCAACATCAATTATAATAC
>DSBN01000117.1 GCA_011046055.1 Sediminispirochaeta sp.
AGATAGCAGAGCTGCGACAGCAGCCGTTCGGCGGCTTCGGGCTCGCTTTTTCTGCTCTTCCACGGCTCGCCGGCTTGGAACTCGCGGTTTCCGTAGGAGGAGAGGGCGAATATCTGGCGAAAAGCTTCACGCAGCTCGGCCCTCTCCAAGGCTTCGCCGATGATCGCCTCGCGACGTCTCACCTCTTCCACAAAGGCGGGGTCGGGTTCCCGCCGCGGGATCTCCCCTTTATAAAAACGGCTCAAGAAGCTCAAGGTACGGTTGACCAAGTTGGCCAGATTGCCGATGAGCTCGCCGTTGACCTTCTCCTGAAAGTCATCCCAGGTGAACAGGGCGTCGGCCTTCTCCGGCCGGTTGTAGAAGATATAGAACCGCCACACATCGGCGGGAATGCCCGTCTCCTTGGCGTCGGTGCCAAACACGCCGACCCCCTTGCTTTTGGAGAACTTCCCGCTCTCGTAGTTGAGGTACTCGGTGGAGGACATGTGGTGGAGCATCGTCCAGTTCTCCCCGGTGGCCAGCAGCGAGGAGGGGAAAATGACCGTGTGGAAGGGGATATTGTCCTTGCCGATGAACTGAAACAGCTCCACCTCCTCGGGCCGCTTCCACCAGTACTCCCACTGCTCCGTCAGATCCTTGGTGATGGAGATATAGCCAATGGGCGCGTCGAACCAGACGTAGAAGACCTTTCCCTCAAAACCCTCCTTGGGGACGGGAATCCCCCATTTCAAATCCCGAGTGATGGCCCGCTCCTTGAGCCCATCGCGGATCCAGCTCTTGGTCATCTGTATCGCGTTGCGGGCCCAGAAGCCCTCCACCGAAGCCCGGTCCATCCAGGCCTGCAGCTTGGGCAGGATCGCCGGCAGGTCCAGATAGAGGTGTTTTGTCTCCTTCAGCACCGGCTTGGCGCCGCAGGTGCCGCAGCGGGGCTCGACCAGCTCGGTGGGGTCGAGCAGCTTGCCGCAGTCTTCGCACTGGTCGCCACGGGCGTCTGGGTAGCCGCAGTGGGGGCAGGTGCCCCGGACGTACCGGTCGGCCAGAAAGCGCTGACAACTCTCGCAGTAGAGCTGTTCTATAGTGGACTCGAAAATGTAGCCGTTGGCGTCGGCTTTTTTGAAAATATCCTGCACGATCTCCGTCTGTTCGGGCCGGGAGGTACGGCCGAAGTGGTCGAAGTCTATGCCGAACCAGCGGTATATATCGTCGTGTACTTTGTAGAAGCGGTCACAGAGCTCCTTGGGGCTCACCCCCTCCTCCAGAGCCTTCGTCTCGGTGGCGGTACCGTATTCGTCGGTCCCGCAGACGTAGAGAGTCTCGTAGCCGGCGCTGCGGCAGAAGCGGGCGAACACGTCCGCCGAAAGGACCTGGATGAGGTTCCCCAGGTGGGGAATATTGTTGACATAGGGAAGGGCCGAGGTTATCAATCTTCGCTTTTTCATAGCTACGACTATAGGTTCTCGGGTGCATGGATGTCAACACAATACCCACCTAACCTTAGAGTAGCCATCGGCCTTCCCTCAGCGGTATTATTTTTCGCATTTTGATCCGGTGTCGGTCAGCGAAAGGTGTCGGGAGAAATACCGATTCAAGCCGTTGTGGATCGGCCGTCTTTTCCGTTTCGGTGTCGCTTACAACATCCGCTGTATCTTCAACGTAACGACTGTCGTGTACCCTTAAGTCGATCTTTTTCCAGTGGGGAGTATAATCGGCGTGCAAAAATTCGACGGATAGGGTCCCCCCATTGAAGGAAAAAGAAATAAGGCTGTATTCACCGTTCCGGTACTCCCAGCCCTCCTCGGCGTCGCAGTAAAGTTTTCCTGAGGCATAAGCGTTCTCGTCGGGATACACATCCAGTTTCAAAACGGAACCACGCTGAGCATCGGTGTGCATGCGCGGAGCTTCATGCGGAACAATACTTACACCCTTTACGAACAACGGTAGCTTTCCTATTGGAGCTAAAATCAGTCGGTCGCTTGGGCCTTGAAACAAGCTGTCGTCCCAGAAATCATACCAGTTTCCTTCTGGAAAATAGACATGCCGCCACAAATGGTCGGCACTGGTAACCGGAGCAACCAGAAACCCTTCGCCAAACATATACTCATCGTTTACTTCGGCGAGCCTTTCATCTTGCGGCCAGTCAAAAAACAGGGGTTTCATCACGGGCTCGCCATAGATTTCTGACCAATAGAAAGCGGTATAGAGATAGGGAATGAGAGAATAGCGTAGTTCGAGATAGTGTCGGGATATTTCCAGCACATTCGAACCGAAACTCCAAGGTTCGTGAGCCCGGGTATCATCTGCGGTGTGGCTACGGAAATAGGGAGTAAAAGCAGAGAAAGCAAACCAGCGGGCGTATAACTGCGCGGAGGCGTTTTCCTGAAACCCACCAGTATCACTGCCGACCAACGAAACTCCGGATATACTCAATCCGAGCAACATCGGAATGGCGGCCGCCAAATGTTCCCACCAGCTGCAGTTATCTCCGGTCCACACCCCGGCATCCCGCTGTAATCCGGCATAGCCGCTGCGCGTAATAACAAAGCCGCGCCGGTCAGGAAGGTGCTTATGAAATGCCTCCCTGGTTCCCCGGTTCATCCCAGCAGAGTAAAGATTGTGGAACCTTGCAAAGCTGACGGGAGTTCCCGTATCGGTGACCGCCTGCAATTCGTTCGGTACCGTGTAGTTGGGCCGGTATACCGGATCACCGGTAAAATCAGCCGGCTCGTTCATATCGTTCCAAATACCGGACACTCCGTATTTGAAGAGCTCACTGTGCATACTGGCCCACCAGCTGCGTACCGCGCTACGGGAGAAATCAGGATACACCGATTCACCGGGCCACACCGCACCCGTATATACCGAACCGTCGGGCAATTTGCAGAAATATTCTTTATCAGCTCCCTCTTTATACACCGAGTAAGTTGGATCGGCCTTTATTCCCGGATCTACAATCGTCACAACTCTGAATCCTTCGGCACGAAGGTCGGCTAACAGAGCACCAGGGTCGGGAAAACCGATTTTATTCCAAGTGAATACTCGATATCCGCTCATATAGTCGATATCGATCTGTATTACATCGGCCGGTAGTTTATGCCGGCGAAAGTTCCGTGCGATTCGTCTTACCTCCGTATCGGGAAAATAGCTATACCGGCTCTGGTGGTATCCTATCCCCCACACCGGTGGTAGCGGGCTTGTCCCGGTTATACTGGTATATTTTCTCAGCAGTGAGCGTGGAGAATCTGCCTTGAACAGGTATATGTCCAAGTACTGGTCTTCAACGTCGATGGTGATGGTATTATTGCGACTCAAAGCCGTGTCCCAGTACTGCCGAGCCGGGTTATCCACGAAAACTCCGTACCATTCCTTTTGAACCGATATGAGCGCGAAGGGAATAGAGACATACAGAGGATCCCGGTTCGGTAAGTGCTCTGGTTCGTCGGTATTCCACATATCCCAGACCCGTCCGCTGCGTTCGAGCCGGCCCATCTTCTCACCCAAACCGTAAACTCGCGGCAACTCACCGTCACATACAATCGAAAAACGCAGCGCTTCCGGGTGGAATCGCCACTCCCCGATGCTCAGTTCGCCCATGGTAAATACAGGTGACTGGTCCGCGATAGATGCGGACAGTGAGTCTACGGCAACGGATGCGGGTAAATCGGTAACTGCCCAGGATTCGGGAATTTCGTTTTTC
>DSBN01000090.1 GCA_011046055.1 Sediminispirochaeta sp.
CGGTGAAAGACTTCCTGATCGACACCGACGCGGATGCGCGGCGAGCCTACGACGGCGAGTTTTCCAAGCTGGAAACCGCCCTTGCGGCGGCCCGTGAGAATATCCAGAATCCCGAGCGGTCGGCGATACTGCAGGAAGCAGAAGGTCTACTGAGGGAGTACGACCAGCACTTCGACCGAGTGGTGGATCTGGCCGGCCTACGAAACGAACTCGTCTACCAGAACCTCGACGTCCTCGGCCCCCGGGTAGAGCAGGGGCTCACCGAGGTTCTTGAGAGCGCCGAAGCCGACGGTGACGTACAGGCGGCTTTCTACGCCGGCCTTGCTCTGCAGGATCTCAACCGGGCGCGACTGTTCGTATTCAAATTCCTCGACTCCAACAGTGAGAACGATGAGGCGAGAGTTCGCGAATCGGTGGAGGCGACCCAAGAGAATATGAACTCTCTGATGGGGCAGCTCCAAAACGCCCGAAGAATAGCCCTGCTCGAGGATTCCCAGGAGGCCATGGACGAATACTTGGCCCGTTTCTCCGAACTGACCGATACCATCGATGAGCGAAACGACTATGTGCGGAATCACCTGGACGTCATCGGTCCGCAGGTCGTCGAGCTGGGTCGACAGGTCATTGACTCCATCCAGGCGCAGCAGGATGTACTGGGCCCACAGCTCCAACAGGCCAACGAGACCGCGATTATAATCGCCCTGGTCGTCTCCGCGATAGCCCTGGTGCTCGGTATCTTTCTCACCATCTTTATCACCGGTAGTATCTTCAAGCAGCTGGGTGCCGACCCGGCGCAGATCGAAGAGATCGCCGCCCGAATCGCCGAGGGCGACTTGCGAATCAATCTGGACGGGCAGAACATGCGCGGTGTCTACCTCTCGGTGAAAAATATGGTCGACTCGCTGCGCGACAAGGCCGAGGTGGTTGAGAGGATCGCCAACAAGGACCTGACCGTCGAGGTCGAGCTGGCTTCGGAGAATGACGGTCTCGGTCGTTCTCTTGTGACCATGAAAAAGGCGCTGAACGAGCTCTTGGGCGAGGTAAACGGCGCGGTGGAACAGGTCAACACCGGGGCGGAGCAGGTCTCCCAGGCCAGTCAGAGCCTCAGCCAGGGAGCCACCGAGCAGGCATCAAGCCTCGAGGAGATCACCAGCTCCGCTAACCAGATCAACAGCCAGTCTTCGCGGAACGCTGAGAACGCCACCGAGGCACACTCCATCGCCCGTAAAGCCACCGAGGACGCGGAGCGGGGGAACCAGCAGATGACCGAGCTGATGGAGATCATGGAGAGGATCAACGCCTCCTCCGACGAGATCAACAAGGTAGTCAAGGTCATCGACGATATCGCCTTTCAGATCAACCTCCTGGCGCTGAACGCCAACGTCGAGGCCGCGCGAGCCGGTAAGTACGGTAAGGGTTTCGCCGTGGTCGCCGACGAGGTGAGAAACCTGGCGGTCAAGAGCGCCGACTCGGTCAAGGAGACTACCCGGAAGCTGGAAGAGACGGTGAACAACATCAAGTTGGGCACCGACGCCGCCCGGGCGACCGACGAACAGCTGGCGGCGATAGTGGAGGGGACCGGCAAGGTGGCCAACTTCCTCGACGAGATCGCCCAGGCCAGTCGTGAGCAGTCCCAGGCTATTGAGCAGATTACCGAAGGTCTCGATCAGATCGACGAAGTGACTCAGTCCACCACCGCCAGCGCCGAAGAGAGCGCCTCCGCCTCGGAGGAGCTCGCCGGACAGGCTCAGCAGCTACGCTCCATGGTCGCCCAGTTTCAGCTCGACCAGCGCTACGCTCATGGGGTAAAAAGAGTCGCCCAGGGCCGGCACCTGCGGAATCTGAGTATCCAGGACAAGGCGGCCTCGCGCGAGAAGGAATCCTCCTCCAATTGGAGTCGGAGCGAAAGCGCTCCCAAGAAGACCGAAAAGAAGAGAGAAGACAAGCAACGGCGCGAGGAGACCGGGATCAAACCTCTCCGGCCGGAAGAGCAGATCAAGCTCGACGATGACGATTTTGACCGCTTCTAATATGAGCCGTTATAGTTAAACAGGAGTTTTGGCATTGAAGATAAAGAGCAAGAAAACCAGGACCTTCATCTGGAAGAAGAGGAGCTGCGCGAAGACAAATACCTGATGTGTCGAATCTCCGATGAGGATTACGGGATCGATATCAGCTACGTCACCGACATCATCGAACTGCAGAAAATCACCGAAGTCCCGGATATGCCCGATTACGTGAAGGGGGTGATCAATCTCCGCGGGCAGGTGATCCCGGTGATCGATTTGCGAATCAGGTTCGGTATGGAGGTCAAGGAGTACGACGATCGAACGGTGATCACGGTGGTCAAGGTCGCCGATCAGTCGGTGGGTTTCATCGTGGACACCGCTACCGAAGTACAAGAGATTCCGGTGAAACAGATAGAAGCGGCTCCGACTTTTCAGACCACAAAGCGGGGTCGAAACTTCATCTCCGGCTTGGGCAAGGTTGGGGAGGAGGTGAAGATCCTCCTGGACGTAACAAAGCTGGTCGAGGACCAGAGCATCACCGCTGCGGCGGAGTCCGCTTGAGGGATCGATGGATGAGATAGAACGCCGGCTGCGCTGGGACCTGCAGCGCAAGGAGCTGTTGAACGAGTTGGCCCACGGCTACCTGCGTCAGCAGAGTGTCGGATCGATGATCGACAAGAGTCTACAGAGACTTAGCCGCGTTTTCCCCAATTACCGCATCGCTTACAGCAGCCTCGATTCCAGTGGGGAGCTCACCGTCCTGTCCAGCGTCAACAGCCTCGGCTTGACCCTGGTCAAAGTGCTCACCGCCCAGATCAACGGCTCCATCGACTGTACGAGCCGGGACGGGGCGGTGTTCTGGATAAGCACCTCCACCACCGACTGAAGCCTTTTCTATAATGGAAAGGTGATGCGAAACTCCGACCGAGGCTGCCGTATCAACTCCATCTCGCCGGAGAGCTGTTTGATAAGGGAGCTGATAAGCTGCATTCCGAGGGTCTCGGGGTGCTGGAGGTCCACCTCGGCGGGGAAAGCCTCTCCGTTGTTGCCTACGTTCAGACGGCAGACTTGGCCGGTAGTATCTTTTTTCAGAGAAATAAAAAAAGTATCCTCACCGCCGCCTCGAAATCCATGCTTGGTGGAGTTTGTTGCCAGTTCGTTCACTATCAGGCCCAAGCTCACCGCCTTTTTCGCGGGGATTCGGACCGGCTCGATTTTTTTCTCGATACTGACCTCGCTGGTGCTGTAGGTGGTGAAGATCGAATCCACCAGTTCGCAGAGGTACTCGTCGAGGCTGGTCAGTTGGTCCCCTCTGCTCTGCAGGAGCTTTTCCTGTACCAGGCGGACCGCGTCGATCTGCGGGTGATTTCGGTGAGGTCGAGATCGACGTTTTTTTCCGTGTTGAGGGCTGAGAGCTTCAATTTCACCAGCGAGGAGATCAGCATCAGGGTGTTTTTCATCCGGTGGTCGGTTTCTTGGAGCAGGAGGTCTTGGCTTTTGATCTTCTGATCCGAAATCCTCTGGGCGCTGCGAATGTAACGGAACATTGGAAATAGGAGCAGTAAGCCGGTGATCATCAAAATTGATATGACCAGCGCGATCAGCTCCGGTCCTATGGCGGAAGCGGGGAACTCACCGGTATTCAGCATCTGCGAAAAGCTGCTGACCCTTCGTAAAGCCA
>DSBN01000207.1 GCA_011046055.1 Sediminispirochaeta sp.
AGTTCTACCTGCCGCTGATACGCTACTTCAAGGTGGACGCAGCGGAGGCGGAGATCCTCACGGGCCTGGAGGACCGCAAAGCCGCCGCCCGACGGCTGAACGAGTACGGAGCCGAGGAGGTCATGCTCACCCACCACAGCGAGGTCATAGTCTGTCACCAAGGAGATATCTACCGGGCCCCCTACCACAACCGTAGCTTCAAAGGCCGTACCGGACGCGGCGATACAACCTTTGCCGCCTACTTGAGCCGTCGCCGCAGCCACTCTATCCAGAGCTCGCTCACCTTCGCCGCCGCCCTGTGCAGCATCAAGATGGAGACCCCCGGTCCCTTTCGCGGCAGCCTGGAAGAGGTAGATGAGCGGATGAGGAGGGAGTATGAATAGAATATTAGCGGGGAAAACCCTGGTCATCACCGGCGGGACCCAGGGGCTCGGACGCGGTGTGGCCCAGCACTGTGCCCGCGAAGGGGCTGCCCGGATACTTATCACCGGACGCAGCGAGCAGCGGGGTCTGGAGGCCCGAGCGGAGGTCGAGAAGCTCGGCGCCTCCTGCCTCTTCGTACCGGGGGACCTGCGGTACGATGAGGACTGCCGTCATATCGTCCGCGAAGCGGAGAAGCACTTCGGCGTCATCGACGGCCTGATGAACGCCGCCGGCCTGGCCACCCGAGGCGGACTCGAGGACACCAGTGTCGAAAAGTGGGACTTACTGATGAACGTCAACGCTCGAGCCCCCTTCATCCTGAGCCAAGAAGTAGTACGGGTAATGAAGATGAACGGAACCTCCGGCAGAATCGTCAACATGATCAGCGACAACGCCCACGGCGGCCAATCCTTTCTCACCGCCTACGCCGCCTCCAAGGGTGCCCTGGCAACCCTGACCAAAAATATGGCCCACACGCTGCGGTGGGACCGCATCAGGGTCAACGGGATAAACCTCGGCTGGATGTACACCCCCACCGAACACCAGACCCAACTCAACGACGGGCAGCCGGAGAACTGGCTGGAGAAGGCGGAACAGCAGAAGCCCTTCGGCCGCTTGCTGCGCCCCCAGGACATCGCCTACCTGACGGCCTACCTCTTGAGCGATCAATCGGAGATGATGACCGGCGCCTTGATCGACTTCGACCAAAAGATCATCGGTTGCTACCCTTGATCGGGCAGCGGTCTTTCATAGCTTGGAGAAGTAATCTTGTACGTACCATATCCAATATTTTTTGAAAAACACCACCAGCGGGATGGCGATAAGAACGCCCACGAGCCCGAAGATGGCTCCGCTGACCAGAATCGCCAAGATAATCACGAACCAATTCAGCTTCATCCGGCTGCCCTGGATCTGCGGGCTGAGAATCCAGCTCTCGATCTGGTTGGCCAGAACCAGCACCAGCAGCACTTTCAACAGCCCCATCAGGCCGCCGTGCCCGAGACCGAGAGCAATGGCCGGTACCGCTGCGGCGATCACCCCGACGGCCAGGGCGATCATGATCTGCCCGGCGATGAAGTGACGAACTTCGCCGTAGACCTCGGCGACAAAGTGTACCGCCTTCGGTCTGTCGGTACGGGGGAAAAATCTCCACATATTTGTTTTGAACACCGGAACCAGATAGGTAAAATACGCCGCGGTGATGATAAAAATCAGCAGCCCCGTCGCGAAATCCGGCAGCAACCGTACCAGGTCGTTCACCACTTCCACACCAAACTGCGCGGTTCTCTCCAGGATATTTCCGGTAGCCCCCTGCACCACCTCGCCGATCTCTCGACCCAGCTGACTGTTTGACAGAAAGTCGGGAGCACTACCACTCCCGACCGATTCGCGTAGGAGCGGAAACAGCCGCTTGCCCTCTTCGAGGACGATCGGTACGATACGGCTGAGCCCGAAAATCAACAGGGAGAAGGTCACAAACGCGGAGATCGCCACCGACACGCGATAAGAGAAAAACCTGAACCGGTACAGCTGCCTGGCGGGTACCTCGATTATCAGCGAGAGGTACCAACCGAAAGTCAAGGCCCCAATGATATTCGGCGTCAGGGCGAAGAAGAGACAGTACAATAAAAAACAGGCTAATATCACCAGAGACGCCCGATCCTTTGGCGACACTGGGCTTCGCAGCATTCTTCGATGCAAATGTCTATCCGTGTACATAGTTAGCCCACACTTTAATCAAACATACCGTACTACTCAAGGGCTCCCACCTTAGGCCAATTTCCGTCTCTCAACAGTTTTGTTGAGATTCTAGATTTGCCACAGGGGTTTATCTACCAGTATCAGTTTCCCCAAGATAGGAGGTGCCGTGGTATTTCCGCCGGATCTCCAGTTCCAGCCCTCGGTTGGTGAGATAGAAGGCCAGGAGCATGATCATGAAGCCCAGCAGCGGGAACAGCACTATCCACTAGGTGCCGGGGTGGAGCTTGAATCGGTACTGCCCCACCAAGCCCGCCCACTCGTAGGTGACGCTATGGAAAAGAGCCGGTAGGCCAAAGACCAGCAGAAGCAGCCACTGTAGGAAAGTCAGACTCAGCGTCGAGAGAGGATTATTGAAGTTGATACTGTAGAGGATGAAGTAAATGATAATAAACTGCGGGATCGCGTTGAGTCCGGTCAGAGATAGTACTCGACGGGGGCTTCTGGTTTTTCTTTGGAAATTTTTCGTCCCAGCAGCAGGACCGCCGCCATGGCCAGGATGATACGAAAAAACGCCACCACGATAGTCGTGCCCAGACTGTACTTCGCCCCGTGCAGCATGATGCTCAAAATATCTCGACCGTACTGATCCGTCCCCAGGGGAAAACCCGGCAAACCAGAAGAGCCCGAGTCCCCTGGACTTGGAGTAGAGGATGTACTCTTCCCCCTGCACCCGATGCGCATAGGCTTCCACCGTCCGGATGATGAACACCGCGAGGTGATGATCATTGTCAGCAGGGGAAGAAGGTGCCCTTGGAAGCTGTTCTCGGCGTAGGCCAATCTGCCAACCGGACCCCAAAGGTCTAATACACCGCAATGGACAGAATTTGCAGCAGAACCGCCAGCATAAAATCCGGAGTGATATGCAAAAAATCGAGCACCCCCTCGACCAGCCTGCTGCGGCGAAAGGCGAACAGAATGCCCAGCCCGATCCCGATCACCAGGCTTATCAACGCGGTACTCATTATAAATTTCAGACTGGTACTGAAAAACCCGGGGAGGGTCTCCCGCATATCGTATGATGTTTTTCCAGCGAGGTAGTCGAAGGTTGTACCGTCACACAATCCTCGGCCGAAGCTCAGCAGCTCGTCCACAACGAACTTCGGCTGCATAACCAAGCGTCCTTCCTGCCGGGCGAAGAAATTCAGGGCTGACAGGATCACGGTAAACAAAACGAGAAAGGCAAAAATAGCTCCTGTATATTTTTTAAAAAAACCCATCGTCAATCCCCGGCCCGGAGTGTGTCAATGCTGCTTTCGTGTCATACGGACCCGCCGAACAAAATCATACGGAGTGAACGCGGCAATTTGCTCTCCTATCAAATCCAGTGGAAGATCGTCAACCCGCTTGAAACGGACACAGGACTTTCCGACATCGTATTTTTTTCCTTAGGCAGATCGTTCAAGTATTCTTCTACCGTCTTTGCATTAGAATGCACACCAACCTCCGCGATACAAAGTTATTACTTTCTATAAGCCGTAAAAGCCGAATAATCAATTTTCAAAAGAC
>DSBN01000211.1 GCA_011046055.1 Sediminispirochaeta sp.
ATTTTATTTCCTACTTTCGCCTTGAAACATGGCCTCATATCCTGAAGACACCGAGACAGGTGGTTCCTTATTTTTACCCCCTTTTTCGTTTAAAGACGGAGAGAGAAATGCTGAGGAACGACTACTGAAGAACCTTTTTGTGCAATAATCACAAAATTTTGCTTTTCTTTTTTTCTTTTTTGAGCTAAAATGTCTGTTTATACGAACTTACAGTATTGAGCTCCACTTGAAGAGCTTAGGGTTCCGATCAATTGATCGGAGCCTTTATTTTAAAACATCCGGCGGCGTTTTCTAAGCGGCCTTCAGACCGCCTATTGTTTATTGGAAGATACGGGTTTGCGACCGTAGCACGCGGAGCGACATGCCGCATCATTGAGAGGAGGACGACAAGTAATGAGTATTTTGTTCGGACGGACCAGAAGTATAGAGGCACAGATAGACCAGTTTTTCGACAAAATAGCCGAAGCAGGCTTGATTTTTCAAGCGGGAGTCAAGGACTACCTGGAAAACGACCTCAGGCAGTTCAAAAACCGACTGGCTGATATCAAAGAGGAAGAAGGAGAAGCGGACAACCTGAGACGAGAAATTCGTTACTATCTCTACACAAAAATGTTGATCCCCGAGTCCAGGGGAGACGTACTGGGCCTGCTGGAGACAAGCGACAACGTGATCGATGTTACTAAAACCGTCCTTTCAAACTTCGACATCGAACACCCCCTTATCCCCGAACTCTTTCATTCGGACGTGCTCAAACTCACCGAGTCCTCAGTGAATGCGCTGTCCAATTTGGTCAAAGCGAACCGGGCTTTTTTTAAAAACAATACCATGGTCAACGACTATATCCATAAGGTCCATTTTTTCGAGCATGAGGCGGACCAGATAGAGGAACGGCTCAAAAGGGAGATTTTCCAATCGGAGAAGGTCAGCGACTTGGCAATGAAGCTCCAGCTGCGTGACTTTGTGGCCTATATATCGAATCTAGCCGACGCATCCGAAGACGTGGCCGAAAGACTCTCGGTCTATTCGATTAAAAGATCCATCTGAGGGAGGACCCACGTATGTTTTCTTTGATGCTTTTCCTCTCCAGCGGAATATTCTTAGGCTGGTCCCTGGGAGCCAACGACGCGGCAAATATCTTCGGGACGGCGGTGGGCACAAAAATGATCCGCTTCCGTACCGCCGCGATCATCGGAAGCGTTTTCGTCATTTTAGGCGCGGTGATTAGCGGAGCCGGTGCCTCGGAGACTCTTGGCAAATTGGGTGCGGTCAACGCCCTGCCGGGAGCCTTCACCGTAGCCCTGTCCGCGGGCCTTACCGTTCTCTGGATGACCCATTTCAAACTCCCCGTATCCACCTCCCAGGCGATAGTGGGAGCCATCATCGGCTGGAATGTCTACGCTCAGCTGCCCACCGACGTCTCTTCCCTGACTACCATCGTCTCTACCTGGGTGCTCTGCCCGGTGCTCTCAGCGCTATTCGCATTTCTCATGTACTATCTCTTCCGCTTCTTTATATCCAGGACCTCCTGGTCGATCATCAGACTCGACGCCTACACAAGAACCGCCTTGATAATAGCCGGCGCCCTTGGCGCATACAGCCTCGGGGCGAACAACATCGCCAATGTGATGGGGGTTTTCGTTCCAATCTCCCCTTTCGAGCCGAGCACTTTGCTGTTCCTCCAGTTGAACAGCGCTCAGAAGCTCTTTTTACTGGGGGGGATCGCAATTTCCGTGGGTATCATCACCTACTCGAAGCGGGTTATGGAGACCGTGGGCTCGGGGCTGTTCAAGCTTTCCCCGGTAGCGGCGCTGATTGTGGTGTTGGCCCACTCGGCGGTACTCTTTGTATTCGCCTCGGAGGGGCTCAAAGCCTGGCTCACCTCCCTCGGCCTGCCTTCGTTTCCCCTGGTCCCAGTCAGCAGCTCACAGGCGGTCGTCGGGGCGGTCATCGGGATTGGACTGGTAAAAAGCTGGCGCAACATCAACTTCTGGGTGTTGGGAAAAATCGGAATCGGATGGATCACCACACCGATCGCCTCCGGCCTCTCCTCTTATATGCTGCTGTTCGTGATGCAGAACCTTTTTCTGTTAGAAGTGTACCTATAACCGGCCTAGGGCGGCCGATTGTATCCCGTTGCCGAATCGGCTAGCTCTTCGCATCCAGCAAGACGGCGCACATCTCGACAAAGCCCTCGCCCCCCTTGGCTCCGGTCACAAAGGCCGGGGGGTGCTTGATGTAGTCAATCATTTCTTCGATGTTGGCCACCGCGCAGCTGTTGGGGAAGTACTCGAACATCGGTTGATCGTTGGGCGAATCACCACAGAAGAGCACCCTCTCTTTCATCCGTCGCTCATCGAGTCTGTATTTTTGCCGTAAAAAATAGCGGGCCATGGAGACCTTGTCGTAGTTGCCGAACCAGGCATTGACATGGATCGAGCTGATCTTCGCCACCGCTCCCTCCCCTTCGCATAGCCTTTGTATCTTCTCCGCGGTGTCAAAGCCCAGATCCGGCGGGTCTTCCCGAAAGTCAATGGCCAGATCGAACTGCCGGGCGAACTGGTCACGGGCCACGCGTGTACCCGGTATCTCGCGAAGCACCTTCTCCCGCAGGAGTTTCAACCGGCGCTGCACCTCCGGGTCCGCCTCTCGGGTCCCTTTCTTGGCGATCTCCGGATGGTACAGGCTCTTGATCCCCGATCCTCGATCATCGGGCTCCCGGTAATACACAAAGGCGCCGTTCTCCCCGATCACCGCCTCTACCGGCCACTGCCGGATGATCAAATCGCACCACCCCGCCGGCCTCCCGGTGACCGGTATAACCTTGTATCCCGCCTCGTAGAGCTTCCATAGCGCCTCGTAGGCCTTGGCACCGAGCTTGCCCCCGTCGGTCAAGGTATCATCAATATCGCTGAGCACGTATTCTATCGATGGGACGAATGGACGCAACTCTTCGACTGCTTTCATCGGTGTGGCCTACGACTTTAGTTTCGACGCCGCGTCGCGCAGATAGGTCACAAAGGAGAGTACTGAAGAGAGAGCTCCCAAGATAAACACGGCCACCGTCATGCTTCTGAGCGCCGGGAGAAAGTCGATGCTCGGTTGAAGACGGAAAAAGACCGTATAGGCCAGTCCCATGATGCCGCCGGCGGCGTAGGTGACCGCCTTGGCCTTGCCCCAGACCGAAGCGGCCATGGCGACGCCTTTTCGAATCATCAACATCCGTAGAAAGGTGATTCCCAGCTCGCGGTACATGATCAGCAGAAAGACCCAGGAGGGCATCAAACCCGAAAGAGTGAAACAGTAGAAGTAAGTCACCCGGATCAGCACGTCCGCAAAGGGGTCGATAACCTTTCCTATGTCGGTGACCAATTGATACTTTCGAGCAATATATCCATCCAGGAGGTCAGAGAGCTCCGCCGCCACAAAAATCAAGATCATCAGTACAATCGAGCCGATCTCACAGCACCCGGTCCATTCGGTGAAAAAGTAGCTGACAAAGAAAAGCGGGCTTAGAACGATGCGAAAGACGGTGAGTTTGTTTGGTAAATTCATGCTTAAACTCTACTTATTTTTTGTACAGCTGTCAATTAGCACGGCGTTGAGCAGCCTCTCCACCGAACTCATGCAGTACCTTCAGGTAGTTGCCCTTGCGAGCGTAACTGTAGAATATCC
>DSBN01000212.1 GCA_011046055.1 Sediminispirochaeta sp.
GCACATGGATATTACTCACCCCCAACAGGAAGGCCACGATCGGAGTAAAGGCCACCAGAATGATC
The DNA here is from genome assembly GCA_011046055.1 of Sediminispirochaeta sp. Classification (GTDB taxonomy): domain Bacteria; phylum Spirochaetota; class Spirochaetia; order DSM-16054; family Sediminispirochaetaceae; genus DSBN01. The sequence continues at coordinate 66 of DSBN01000212.1, forward strand.
AGGTCGTTGACCGCCACCTGCACTACCGTGTAGGCCGGATCCCCATCGGAGAGATAGCTCCACACGAAGACCATGGCGGTACAGGGGGCCGCCCCCAGCAGCACCGCCCCGGCCACGTACTCGCTGGCCAGGGAATCTTCGATGAAGGGAGCGAACAGCACTTTGAGGAAAAAATAGGCGATCAGATACATGGTGAAGGGCTTGATGAGCCAGTTGGTGACGGTGGTCACGGTCAGGCCTTTTGGTTTTTTCGTTGCGTTGACGATACTGGAAAAATCCACCTTCAACATCATCGGGTAGATCATCAGCCAGATGAGCACTGCCACCGGAATGGATACCCGAGCGTACTCCAGGGTACTGAGAAACTCGGGAATCGCCGGAACAAAGCGTCCGATCAGGGTTCCCGCGACGATGCAGAGGGATACCCAGAGGCTGAGATACTTTTCAAACACACTCATCTGCTTCTTTTCCGTGATAGACATAGGGGGGCGCTCCATACTATGTATTTTCGTACATGAAAATATGATCATATAGTAATATAAACTGGTGTTTTTGTCAATGCCGAAGAAGTTCTTCTGTGTACTCGTGCGCGGCTGCGGAATTGCCTGGATTAATACCAAAGTTATATAGCGCCAAACAAAGGATAGGCTTAGAATGTAGTGAATTCAAAATACAATTATAAAAATGTATCAACTACAGTCCGATTAAAAAAGTGAGTTGGCAAGATGTAAAAGGGCTGGTGTCCTTGACTGCTCGGAGGTGTAGCGCCTCCGAGCGGTTTTTTTGTAATCTCCTCTATTTCTCATCTTTCTTCATAAATGACGATGATTAAAAAAGTGTGCTTTCCTTTCCCCCCGGTTCCTATTAGAATAGCACTTAGATAAATAAGTTCGAGGAGGCGGTACGTGATGACCGAGGAGCAGTGGAGTAAACTGACCGGCCGAGCCGGTGCGGTCTTGAACTACGGAGTAGAGGAGAAGGAGTGGCTCAAAGGAAGTCGAATGGCCCGGCTGATCGGGGAGACTCCGTATCTTGCGGGGTGCCGGAAGGCCGAGGAGACGGCGTTCACCCACCTGATGGTCTACCTGATCGCGATGCACGAATCAGCCAGGGACGTATACCTGCATAAGCTGGAGGACGACCGTGATCTCTACAGCCGGCTGGCGCCCCTGAGCAACTTCGTCGGCGGTGATGCTTCGACGCTAGAGTGTTGTATAGATCTGATGTGCCTCTGTATGCTGTCAAACTACCACAAGGACTCGGAGGAGGATCGAACCTTGGGCAAGTACAACCCCATCAATGAGGCCAATTGGGACTACCAAGTTGAATCCGAGAGACTGATAAAAAAAATCAAGCCCGCCATGACGCCGGAGATCGCCTCCGTGTATACGGTGGAAGAGGCTTTGAGGGGGTTCTGGGCGGACTAAGCGCCTGGGGGGAACGGGATGGGGAAGATCGACACGGTACAGAAGCGGATTGGTCTGTTGGTGAGTTTGATAGGTATCGCCGTCGTGTTCACGACCATCACCAACCGTTTGCTTCACGGTCAGGAGCTCCGGCAGGCCTTAGGGGCAATCACGGTCTGGTTGCTTTTTCTTATTATTGTGCCTTTTTTAATGAGTATCTTTCGTGAGAGCCGCTTCCTAAAAATCGCCCAGGTCGCCCTGTTCTTCCTCACCGGCGGGCTGAACATCATGAGCAACCGCTACCAGGAGTTCTACGGCCCGGCGATGTTTCTCGCCGGCTGGCTGTTGATGCGCCACTACGGATTTCTCGAAACCTACCCAAAAACCAAGAACACCATCGTCATGATCATGGTGGTCGGCTTCTCTCAAGCTTCGGCGATCATCCACAATCCTGAAGTGGGCGTCTACGCCGGGCTCACTACGCTGGCATTTTCCCTGTTTCTCATTCTCTTGCTCATGATTATCTGGCGCGACATGGTCCGACAACAGGAGTTGTTGACAAAAGAGTATCGCCGGCTGCGGATGAACTACGGGCAGCTTTCGGCCAAGCTTGTCGAGCTGGAGGAGAAAAAAGAGCCCTTCAACCTGAAAAAAGCGGGCATCACCCCCGCCGAGGAGCGGGTCATCCGGGTTCTGACGGTCTACCAGGCCAGCAACCGGGAGATCGCCGAACGCCTGAACATCGCTGAATCGACGGTGAAGCTGCATCTCTACAAAATCTACAACAAAATCGGAGTGGACAACCGATTCGCGATAATCGATCTGTGCAAGTACAACTACCAGGAATAGTACGCTCAATAGTAAAAAAAGCAGCGATAAAGAGATTGCCGGTTTCGGTTTCACGGAGGCGAAAAATGCAGCGCTGACCGAGGATGTGACGGGGATTATCAGCGGAACATCAATAAGCGCGACCGTCCCCTACGGGACCGATGTCACATCACTGGTGGCGACCTTTGAAACGACCGGGGATAGTGTTTCAGTGGACGGCAACGTGCAGAGTAGCGGAGAATCGGCCAACGACTTTACTTCTCCCGTGGTCTACACGGTGACGGCGGAAGACGGCGGCTCCAGCGAGTATACGGTGACCGTGAGTATAACGGGACCACCGGTAGAGGAAAGCTCTGCATTTGCATCCGCCAACACTATAGGAGATCAGGCGATAGTGACCTTGAATGTTGCTGGATCTTCACAAGATTTCGTCATGGTGTATGCAAACAATCACTCGACTATCACTTTCCCGACAGGACTGGATGATAGCGGCAGTGCAACACTGTCGACACAATTCTGGATGGGTGAGACGGAGGTGGTGAACTCGGTAGTAGCCGAAGTGCTGCAGTGGGCCTGCGATAACGGCAAATTCTGTACAAACAGCGCCGATCCCAACTATCTTGGTACCGACTACCTGTAGTACGGGGGACAAAAGCTCATTGATTTTGGCTATGCCAATGTAACATACGATGGTGCCGGAGCTTTTTCCGTTGCAGCAGGCTTTGAACAAGATCCGGCCGACCATGTCAGCTGGTATGGGGCGATCATGGTCTGCAACAGGCTCACGGAGATGCGGGACCAAGGCACCTCCAATCAGGTGTACACGGGTATCGATACGGACTGGACCTCCTTCGCGGAAGACCCGACGAAGAACGGCTATCGTCTCCCTTCAGCCGAAGAGTGGGAATATTCTGCCCGCTACCTGGGGACAACGGCTCCCTCCACGGGAGGAAATCTGGATACCGATAGAGTCTTTGAAGCAGAAAATTACAGCGGAGCTGAAGCTCTTACTGCAGGGTATTACTGGATGCCCGGTGACTACGCTTCCGCGGCGTATACTTACTGGAACGATCTGGATGACCTGGACAGTAACGGCGTCCCGGACAACAAAGATGCCAGCGATCTGGTGGCGGTGTATAATAAATATGTAAACGATTTCGACGCTTCCATGAATCCTATGTTCGGTGTGAAAGGTACCACGGACACCTCCCCCGTCAAGAGTCTGAACGGCAATGCTCTGGGGCTGTATGATATGAGCGGCAACGCGGGGCAGTGGAGTTCCACTCAGTCTGAGGGTGAGTCGACTTTTTCCCATGTTCTTGGAGGCGACTGGTTCAACACCTGCTATACCCTCCAGGTTGGGTATGTAGAA
>DSBN01000080.1 GCA_011046055.1 Sediminispirochaeta sp.
AGAATTGCTGGGGTACTCTCAAACATGAAGGTGTGCGCCAGCGGTGAACCGGAGGCCTCCCGGCCAGATGCCGGAGGGAGTACATCAGACTGATTGACTTTCTCTTGTTTCGGAAGTATCGTTGTACTACGAAAGATGAAAAATATGTACGAAACGGAAAAAGCCACGGAGACGGCCATCCTGGTGAGTCTCAGTAGCCGAGAGACCAGCCCCACTCAAGCCGAGCTCTTCCTCGACGAATTGGCGAGTCTCTGCACAACCTTGGGCATAGAGGTAGCCGAACGTATTGTGGTGCCCGTCGTTCAGATGAACCCCAAATACCTCCTCGGTTCCGGCAAGGCCCAGGAAATTTCCGACTTGGCCGAGAGAAGCAACGCCGACTACATCGTCTTCGACGACACCATCTCACCCTCGCAGCAACGCAATCTGGAGCGCCTCAGCGGTCGCTGCGTCATCGACCGACAGGAGATCATCCTCGAGATTTTTAGTGAACACGCCCGAACCAGGGAGGCCATACTCCAAGTCGGTCTGGCCAGAATGGAGTACAGCCTTCCCCGCCTGACCCGAGCCTGGACCCACCTTTCCCGACAGCGGGGCGGTACTCGGGGAACCCGGGGTGAGGGAGAGACTCAGTTGGAGATGGACCGACGGGTGGTTTTGAGGAAAATAACCAAGCTCAAACGGGAGCTGGAGAAGCTGCAGAGTCAACGAGAGACTCGCCGTAAACAGCGCCGAGGCATACCGATCCCCACCGGCGCGATCGTCGGCTACACCAACGCGGGCAAATCATCGCTGCTCAACGCCATGACCAAGGCCGAGGTCAAGGTAGAGGACCAGCTCTTTGCCACTCTCGACCCGACTACCCGAAGCTTACGGCTCAGCGGCGGGACCAAGATCCTGCTCACCGATACCGTCGGTTTCATCCGCAAACTACCCCACAATCTGGTAGACGCCTTTCATTCGACCCTCGAAGAGACGGCGGCGGCGGACTTCTTGATACACATCCTGGACGCCTCTAACCCGGAGGTGGAGCAGCACCTGCACACCACCTGGGAGGTTCTGTCGGAACTCGAGATGGACGAAACCCCGTCCATCGTTGTCTTCAACAAAATAGACCTCTGCGACGATCCTTTTGTCTTGGAGCAGTTGAGAAACCAGCACCCCGAAGCGGTTTTCACCTCGCTGCGACGGGGAGTTGGAGTGGACGCGCTAGCCGCAAAAATAGAGAGGCTCCTTTTCGAGAACAGTCCCCAAGTTGTATTCCGGTTCCCCCTCCACCGCTTCGATCTGGTCGCCGAAGTTCACCGCAGCGGCAAAGTTCTGGAGGAGAAGTACCTAGACGGATACGTGATCTTGGAAGCGCAGGTGCCCTTCAAACTCAAGAACAAGTTCACCGACTACCTGTCCGCATAGGCTTCCGCATTGGGAGGATACTGATAGTGTTCAGCAATCCGTCTTTTTATGCCGACGTGGTGGTGATCATCCACTTCCTCTATTTGTTTTTCACCGTCGGAGGGCAAGCGGCGATTCTGTTCGGTGCGGCCCTCAAGTGGGTCTGGGTCCGCAACCGAGTTTTCCGCGTCGTTCACCTTCTGGCGGTACTGATCGTCGCCTTCCAAGAGCTCATAGGAGTGCTCTGCCCCCTCACCCGCTTGGAGTACGCCCTGCGCCGCTCCGCCGGAGCGAGTCCTGAAGAGATCTCATTTGTCGGACGCTTGGTCCGCCGCCTCCTCTACTACGACTTTCCGCCCTGGGTCTTCACCGCCCTGTATCTCGGCTTTGGGGGCATCGTGATTTTGACTTGGTTTCTGGTCCGCCCCAAGAGACGTGCGAGCATCTCAGGAAGATCGAGGAGAGAGAAGTTCAACCGTTCATGAGCTCGACCTGAGCCGTGGCCTGCTTCAACGCCGATTCAGAGATCCTCTTCCTCTGATACGTACTCGAACAGCTCGCATTGGATCCAGATGAAGTTATTGTTCTCCGAGGGTACCAGAAAACGGGCCGACTCTACCTCCGAGCCGTCTTTGGTGAAAACGGTCACGCTTTCGATTCCCAGAACGGGGTATTTTTTTCCCTTACGGAAGAGTTTCGCCGTTCCAATATAGTTAGAAGACATATGTGGAAAAAAATCTTGAAATGCCTTCTCCAAATCATCTTTGATTTTGACATAGAAGGGAGAAACCTGTTGTACCATCTCCGTCCGCCTCCTCGAGAAGTTCTTACCTCACTACTCCTGATATGTACATATTAGAGAAATATCTTCGACAAGGCAAGATGGAATTTTGCTGCAAAATTCTGGGGTGTTGCAGAAGCACCGTTTTTTTCTTATCTTATTAGTAAGAATTAGGAGGAGATATGGCCGGCGAAGAGATACATCATTCATTTACCGTCAAGGGGATGACCTGCGCCTCATGCGCGCGAATAGTAGAGCGTAGTCTCAACAAAGTAGCGGGGGTGAACTTCGTATCGGTCAATTTGGCCACCCACAGGGCCTACGTGGTCTCCGACCAGACGGTGAATGCCGATCTGCTCCGGGAGGCGGTGGAAAAGAGCGGCTACCACTATCTGGATGAAGAGGAGGGAGAAGACCTCCTGCAAAAGGAGTTTCGAGAATCTCGCCGACGGATCGCCATTGCCCTGGCGTTGACCGCTCCTCTGATGCTGCTGATGGTGCTCCATATGTTTGGCATCCACGTTCCCAGTTTCTACCTCGTAGAGACGGTGGTCGCCGGGCTGGTACTGTTTCTGCCGGGTCTCAAAAGTATAAAAAGCGCGGCCATAGCTCTGCGCCACGGCCACACCAACATGGATACCTTGGTCTCCCTCGGGGCTTTCGTCTCCTGGCTCACCGCCCTGGCCGCGGCGCTGGGTCTGCAGGATATCTCCTTCGGGACCATCGCCGCGATGATCGTGAGTTTTCATCTCGGCGGCCGCTACATCGAGGCCCGACTGAAACACCGCGCCGCCGGCGACGTCCGCCGGCTCCTGGATATGCAGGCCAAGAACGCCCGGGTCTTGACCGAAAACGGCGTAGAAGAGGTACCGGTGGAGGCGGTCAAGGAGGGGGCCGTCGTCCTGGTACGAACCGGGGAGAAGATCCCCCTGGACGGAAAAATCATTGAAGGCTCGGCCTCGGTGGACGAGTCTATGGTCACCGGCGAGCCAATCCCGGTGCCCCGGACGGAGGGACAGCAGGTAATAGGCGGGACCATAGTGCAGCAGGGTTCTATCCGCCTGGAGGTGGAAAAGGTCGGCGAAGACACCTTTTTGGCCCAGATGCTCAAACTGGTCGAGGAGGCACAGTCGAGCAGAGTCCCCCTGCAAGCCTTGGCCGACCGAATCAGCGTCTACTTCGTTCCGACTATTATTATCATCGCCATTCTCTCATCACTGGCCTGGTTCTTCTTCTACCCACAGCTGCAGCCCCTGCTCCAGTGGTCCTCGAGCTTCCTCTTCTGGGTCCGCCCCGACCCCGGCACGATGAGCGCGGCGATCTTCGTCTTCGTTACGGTCCTGGTCATCGCCTGCCCTTGCGCCCTTGGACTGGCCACCCCCATGGCCCTGGTAGCCGGCAGCGGTCGAGCGGCCAATTTGGGGGTCCTGATCTGCACCGCCGAAGCCCTACAGAACAGCCGCGACCTGGGATACCCTTCGATGGACAAGACCGGCA
>DSBN01000369.1 GCA_011046055.1 Sediminispirochaeta sp.
ATCATAAAGGATGACAGATCTCTTCGTCCCGAGCTCGATGAAATTGGACGACGACTGGTCTACTCCCTTCTGACCTGCCCGGACGTTCATTCTATTAAGTTTCGCCGGAAGGATGAGGAACATTTGGTCGAAAAAATCGAATTTTCCTTGCAGAATTTCTTCTATAGCCTTTTCAAAACTGAGGGCTTTGCGATAAGCACGGGAGCTGGTAATCGCGTCGAGGGTATCGGCAAGTGCAATTATTCTTGCAGCCAAGGGAATCTCATCGCCCAGAAGTCTGTCTGGGTAGCCGCTTCCGTTGCAGCGTTCATGATGGCTGCGAATCATCGGAGCGAGATCGTGAAGAGGTTTTATTTGTTGTACTAAATGTGCTCCCACGGAGGGATGTTTTCGCATTTCTTCCCACTCTTCGGAATTAAGCACATCTGGTTTAGTTAGAATAAATTCCCGGATTCCTAGCTTTCCGATATCGTGTAAGAGTGCTCCTTGTTCGATCTGTTCTACTTGACTTGAAGATAGTTCTAAAAGCTCGGCTATAAGCCGACTGTAAGCAGCAACTCTTCTTCCGTGTCCACCGGTGTATTTGTCCTTTAGGCCTATAGCTTCTTCGTAAGCGAACAGCAGACTTCTGGAATATTCATCGTTGTTTTTTAATAAGCTCGATATCCGTCGACGATCGCTGCGCAGAAGTAACGACATGATACCAACAGCTATAATTATGTAAACGACCGCTCTAATCAGAAGTGGTTCAACACCGTAACGTTCGGCCATACCCAATTGAAATGCCGCCCATTCTCCGACCACGATCAAAAGAAGACTAAATAGGGAAAATAAAATCAAAGATCTTCGGTGCCTGCGGTAAAGTCCAATGTTGATCCTCCGGCTACCTGTCATCCGGCCTTGCGAAGATACCCGGCAATTTTTTTTATTTGTCTCAGCCGTTTTCATTGCTTTTCCTTTCCTCTAATTTTTGAAGTGCAGATGGCGGATAAGCTTTCCGCGGTGCCGTAGTAGTTAACGATAACTAACTTAATACTGATTAGCGATTTTGTCAACCATCCAGTCATTTTGGTCAAAAAAAATATTCCGCCGATTTTTCACCGGTATATTCCTCAACTCCGGTCAATTCGGTACAATTGTTCTATGTCGAGCTCGGGTTATCAACGACGCAACTACCGCGCCTTTCTGTGGCACGCGGTCTTTCTCTCCATCACCGTGACCTTCACCGAGGTGAACACCGTCATCCCGGCGATGATACTGCAGATCGGAGGAGGAGAGTTCCACGTGGGGATCGTGACCGCGATCATGATCGGAGTACCCTTGGCGGCGCAGCTCAACTTCGCTGGATTTCTGCACGGACGGCGGCGCAAGAAGCCTTTTCTGCTGCTGGGGATAAACCTGCGGGTCGCCTCATTGGCGGCCATCGGGCTGACCGTCGTGGCGGTGGGGGCTCTGAGCGTGACCCAGGCGCTGCTGATCGTCTACGCGGAGCTTCTGCTGTTTACCTTGAGCGGCGCCTTCGCCGGCATCGCCTACGTGGACCTGGTGGGCAAGAGCTTCGACCGTCCGCTGCGGGCGCGATTTTTCACCCGCAAGCAGATGATCTCCAGCGTGGGCATCCTCGTCTCGGCGCTGATTGCCCGGCAGGTGCTCTCGATGACCGACTATCCGCGCAACTACTTCATTCTGTTTCTGGCCGCCGCGGCGGTTCTGCTGGTCGCTACCGGAGGGTTTTGGATGATCCGAGAGCAGGAGGGGCAGCGGCAGGAGCGCTCCAGCTATCTGCGGACCCTCAAGTCACTGCCGAAGGTGATCAAGGCCGATCCCAACCTGCGGAGCTATCTGGTCTTTGTCAACTCCATCGGTTTTCATGTGGCCCTGACGCCGTTCTACGTGGTCTTGGCCAAGGAACGTTACTACCTCGACCCGGCTCTGGCGGGAAACCTGCTGTTTATCCAGATCGTGGGCATGGTGGGCGCCAGTCTTCTCTGGCCGGCCCTGGTGAAAACTCGGGGCTTCAAAGGAGTCCTGCGGCTCTGGTCCTACCTCTCCTTTGCGCTGCCGCTGCTGGCGCTGCTGGTCAGCCGTGTGCTGCCTCTGGGCTTTTACCTTGGTTTGTTTGTGTTCACCGGAGCCGGTATCAGCGCCCGCAAGGTCAGCCAAGACGCGGTGGTGGTGGAGCTCTCTACCGAGGAGAACCGGGTACTGTACACCGGAATCATCGGTACCTTGAACCTCTCGATCGCCGTGTTTCCGATTGTAATCGGCGGGTTGATCGCCACCCTCGGCTACGTGCCAGTTTTTGTCGGGGTCTCCGCCCTGGCGCTGCTGGCGCGACTGAGCCTGCGGCGCTTGGTCTGTCCGGTGGATCGGTCGAATAGGGCATAATTGCCCATTTTTCTTGACATTAGCAAACGAGAAAACTAATATCCTCAATGTGATTCATACGGCCTCGCGAAAAATCAACCTCCTCATGGGACTGCTCTTTTTGTTGCTCCTCTTTGACACGGTTCTGGTTGTCAACTATATGCTGCGGACCCATCAGGATACGATGATCGTCAACAAGCTGGGTCAAATACGGGGCTCGCTGCAGCAGTACGCCAAGCTCGAGCTCAGCGGGATCCCCAGTCCCGAGGTGGAGGCGCGGATCGAGGGTTTATTCCCGGAGACCTGGCAACTGCTCAAGACGAGGATACATCCAATTCGCGACCACCGGATCGAGGTGGTTCTCCGGGAGCTGCGGGAAGGGTACCGATCCCTGCAGAAGCTGGTCTCCGAGTACCGGGATGAGCCTGGCGACGAAGCCTATAGGAGGGTCTTCGAGCAGAGCGAAGAGGTCTGGGAGCTCTCCAACGAGACCGTTTTGGTCGCCCTGGAGTTTTTCGAAAAGAGCCGCAACTCCCTCTACGCCCATGTTATCGGCGTTGTTATCGCCGTGGCATTGGTGGTGATCCTCCTTTTGTTGGTGAAAAAGGTGGTTCGCGACAAACTGGAGTACGACGCCCACTTCGACGCGATGAGCGGCGGGCTCAACAAGGCGACCTTTCATCAGGAGCTGGAGCGCCGAATCGAGGAGTCACGAAGATATGAGCGACCCTTTTCGCTGCTGGTACTGGACATCGACCATTTCAAAAAAGTGAACGACCAGCTGGGCCACCAGAAGGGCGACGAGGTGATCATCAATCTCTCGAAAATGATTCGCGGGACCATTCGGGCCAGCGATATCTTCGGGCGTATCGGCGGAGAAGAGTTCGCTATCCTGGCCCCGGAGACGGACCTCAAACAGGCCTATCAACTGGCGGAGAAGATCCGCCAGTCCGTCGCCGCTGCGAGTCTTATCGGCGAGCAGAAGATCACCGTCAGTATTGGTCTCGCCGCCTCAGCTGTCGGGCAGGATCGGGAAGCCACGAGCCAAAAGTCGAACGAGAGTATCCTCTCTCGGGCCGACCGCGCCCTCTATCGGGCGAAGAACGCGGGGCGAAACAGGAGCATGACCGCGTCCTGAGCTTTTTTTGAAAATCTCTTCTTTTTTCATAAATGAGTCCTCTGAAAAAAGGTAGAAATGCGGGAAAATGGCATTTTTAAGTTACTATAATATAATGATTTAGAATTTCAGGCGTCGCTGCTAAGGCCCTTTTTTCAGAGGACTCATAAATTGTAACCA
>DSBN01000312.1 GCA_011046055.1 Sediminispirochaeta sp.
GAGTCCTCTGAAAAAAGGGCCTTAGCAGCGACGCCTGAAATTCTAAATCATTATATTATAGTAACTTAAAAATGCCATTTTCCCGCATTTCTACCTTTTTTCAGAGGACTCCTAAATTTTTTTCAACTCAACCCCTACCTCCCCGCTCTCCGGATCGACATCCACCACCGCGTAGCGTCCGTCTCTAAAGGCGCCGGGGTTGAGCAGACGGCTGGGGCCGAGGGTTTCGGTACCGAAGGATTCGTGGATGTGCCCCGAGACCACCAGACGGGGCTGGTGTCTCTCGATCCAGCGTCGCACCGCCCGGCTGCCCACGTGCTTGAACCTCATCACCCGATCGCCGACGGTCTTGTAGGGAGGTTGGTGGACAACCAGGATCAGCGGCCGATCGGGCGGCGTGTCGATGCTCTGCAGAAGCTCCTCCAGCCCCTCTTCGGTGGTCTCATAGGGGGTGTCTACCGGACCCGGCAGGGCACCGCTTACGCCGTAGACCGCAAACCTTTCCAAATAACGCGCCTCCCGGCCCAGGGCGACCCCCTCTTCGGCGAGAAAACGCTCGATCTCAGGGCTGTCGCAGTTGCCCGCCACCGCGTAGAGGGGCAGCTCAAAGCTGCGGAGAGCGTCCAAGATCCGGCGGACGTCCTCCACAGCGCCGAAGTGAGTCAAATCGCCGGCGACGATCACCGCCTGCGCAGCTGAAGCCTCATTTTTTAGCATTGGGATTTTTTCCTCAGCCCCGTGAATATCCGACAAGACCAGTAGTCTCACCTCTGACCTCCTAAGTTCGAGTAGTGTTTTGTTCAGTCTTCGAGTTCCGAAGCCCCGAGCCGACGGTAGAGCCGCCGCTCCAGATCCAACAAATCTTCCCGTCCCAGGGACCGCTGTCCGCGGGGCACCGGGTTTTCCAGCACCGTCGGTTCGGCGGCGGGACTCATCTCCAGTATAACAATCCTATCGCCCAGGAGAATAGCCTCCTGAATGTCGTGGGTCACGAAAACGGAGCTGCGCGGGTCCCGGCTCCAGAGAGCCTCGAAATGGCCGATGAGGCTGAGCTTTCTCCTCAGATCAAGCGCCTGGAAGGGCTCGTCCATCAGCATTATCTGCGCAGGATAGGCGAAGGCCCGGGCGATGGCCGCCCGCTGCCGCATACCGCCGGAGAGTCGGGAGGGGTAGTACTCCTCAAAATCCCCGAGACCGACCAGCTGGAGAAAGGACCGGGCGATCTCTCGGCGCCGCTCCCGTGGGTAATGGGGCTCCAGCACCAGCTCGATATTGGCTCGTACGCTCTTCCACGGAAGGAGCCGGGGCTCCTGAAAAAGGTAGCTGATCCGCCGGCCCTCCACCCCATGTAGATTCCCCGAGGCAGGCTCCAGAAGACCGGAGATCAGATGCAGCAGCGTAGTCTTCCCGCAGCCCGAAGGGCCGAGCACCGCCGTCACCCGGTGATCTTCAAAGGAGAGGGAGAGATTCCGAAAGACCTCCTGCCGATCGTAGGAAAAGCTCAGGCGCTCACAGACTATGGCCATGCTCTCTGCTCCAGGGAAAGAGGTTCAAAACGAGCGAAAAGAGCCCCTGACTGAAGGCACTCAGCAGGATGGCCGCCACCGTCCAGGCGAAGACCATCGCCGTCTCCAGGCTCATCTGGGACAGCTGCATCTCACTGCCCACCCCGTAAGTGGGAATGCTGAGTACCTCCGCCGCCACCACAACCTTCCAGGTCAAACCCAGGGCGGTTCTGGCGCCGGCGACCACGTAGGGCAGAATCGAGGGGATATAGACCGCGCTGAGACGGCGCTGCGGGGGCAGGCCGAAGCTCACCGCCATCTCTTTGAGTTTCGGGTCGGTCTGCTTGATCCCGGTGATGACGTTCTGCACTATCACCGGGAAGGCGATCAGGAAGGTGGAAAAAATCGGTACCGTGCCGGTGCGGAACCACAGCAGGGCGATGAGCACCACCGACATGACCGGTGTGGCCCTGATCACCGCGATGATCGGCTTGAAGAGCGTGTGTATCGGCAGACTCAAGCCCGCCGCCACACCGACCACCCCGCCGACGGCAAAGGATATCCCAAAGCCCGCCACCCCGCGGTAGAAGGTGTGAGCCACGGCGAGCCAGAAATCCCTCTCGGCTAACAAGGAGAAAAAAGCCCGCCCCACCTGCCGCGGCGGCGGCAGGATCAGAACCGCGTCGACCCAGCGGGAGGCCAGGGCCCAGAGCCCGACGATCAGAGTCAGAGCCGTCAGGGACAGTGCCCCGCCTGTGAGTCTCTCCCCTCTTCTCCTCGGCGCCCCGGCCATAGCAGTATGCTACCGGCTTTGGAAGTAGAAGTGCTCGTCCGGGAGTCGTCCCCCCACCGCGGCGGGGTTGAAGTCCAAGAGCACCGACAGATACTCCTCCATCAAACCCTTCGCCTCGACGGCTGGGATAAATCGGAGGTTGCAGTGGGGAATCGCCGGCTCGGCCATAGCCGCGGGCAGCACATCGTGTTTCTCGATCAACTCGGCCGCCCGCGCCGGGTTGGCGTTGACCCAAGCGATAGATCCTTCGTACTCCTCCAAAAAAGCCTCGACGATATCTGGTCGCTCCTCGACCAGCGAGGGTTTGAAAACGACCACCGTGATGGGATAGGTCTCCGCGCTGCCCTGGACCTTCTTCCAGGTCTCCTGCAGGTCGAACACCTCCCGGACATCCGGCGACTTGGCCAGGGCCATGGTGACGAAGGGCTGCGGGAGTACCGCCGTCTCGACCTTGCCTGAGATCAGCGCCTGGGTCAGCTGGGCGGCGTTGCTGATCGAGAAGTCCCGCTGCAGGTCTTTCTCGGGGTCCAATCCGTTCCGTTGCAGGAGGTAGGCGAAGAGGTAGTCCGGGGTCGCCCCCTTGCCGATGGAGTTGATCTTTCTCCCCGCAAGGTCGGACCAGTCCCGGATCTCTTCATCCCGGCTTAGGACCGAGAGGACTCCCATCCCCACCACGGCGCCGAGTTTGTATCCAGGGCCCTCGCTGTAGAGCTTGGCCGCCATATTCGAAGGCAAGAGCGCCACGTCCAGCTCCGCGGAGGCGACCCGGGCGACCATCTCCGGGGGAGTCGGCAGTACGGAAAACTCGGTACTCACCCCCTCAAGAAGTTCGGGACTCTCATCGAGCATCTTGATGATGCCGAAGCCCGAAGGCCCCTTCAGTGCGGCGGCCTTGACCTGCCGCTCGCGAACAATCTCCTGAGTTCCCCCGGCAAACAGTCCACCGCTGAGACTCATGAGCACGAATGCCAGAATGATCTTTTTTCCAGTATTCCTCATATCAACCCTCCTTCAAAGTGACCCGGAAGTAGCGTTTTTTGCCGGCCCGCAGCAGCAGCTCGTCGTCCTCCAGCCAGCTGCCGTCAATGGTCTCCTCGATGCTTTCGACCTTCCGTTCGTTGACCCGGGCGCCGCCCTGATTGATCAGACGGCGAGCCTCGCCCTTGGAAGAGCAGAGATCGGTCATGGCGAAGAGCTCCACCGCGTTTATCCCCTGCTCGAGACTCTGGCGTTCGATGCTGAGACTGGGGATCGCCTCGCGGCTCTTCTCGGATCCGCCCTGGGAAAAGGCCGCTCGGGAGGCTTCCCGGGCCTTTTCGGCCTCCTCCTGGCCGTGGATCAGCTTGGTCTGTTCGAAGGCCAGCC
>DSBN01000343.1 GCA_011046055.1 Sediminispirochaeta sp.
CCCTAAAATAGTATCAATGACAAAATCCATCAGCCGGTCCCGGTCCTCCGCTTGGAAAAAATCGAGGCCCAACTGTTCTTTATATAGCGGCGCCCGCAAAAAGAGGTTCTGCACCGCCGCCACCTGTATCCTCGCCATAAGCTCGAGCCGGATCTCGTCGTCCACCTCCGGACGGATCTCTCGCAGCTGCCGGGTCACCAGGCTGGTGGTCTGGCTGCTGTTGTCATCCTCCTGGCCTCCGTTTTTGAGGTCCTGGAGGATGGACACACGGGATATCCCCGGGTGGGCGGCCAGAAAGGAGGCGGCGCTTTTAAGATGTCGACGCATCCTCTCGACGGGGTCTGCATCGGACTGCTCGGCGGAACTATCTGGAGGATTGCTCTGCCCCGGTGCCGAACCGGTGATTACCGAGGAGATAAAACCGCGCACCGCCAGATTGACCAGCTGCTCTTTGCTGCGGTAGTGGTAGTTCAACATGCTGACCGCCACTCCCGCTTCGGCAGCGATTTTACGCATCGAAACCGACTCCACGTCCCTTTCTCGTCGGAGCAGCTCTACCGTGGCTTGGAGAATCCGATCCTTGACTTCTTGCTCTTTTTCTTCCATCACAGGCCTTCCTTTGAAGTTTTGCGCTTGGGACGAACACTGTATCAAACAATATACGATAAAAATATATCGAAAACAAAGGACTCCGTCAAGGGTGATTCAAAAAAAAAGAGCATGCCTTGACCAAGACTCCGCCGTCGAGTATCTTGGAGGTATGATAACGCTTGGATCCGACGCGACCGAGACGTTGAAGCTTTTTTTTCCACCCGGCAAGCGTCAAAGGAAGGTACTTTGGCGCTCATCGAGATAGACCGTCTGGTCTCGCACTACGCTTCATCATCCGGTCCAATACTGAACAATATCAACCTCAGCATCGACAGAGGAGAGTACCTCGTCCTGCTCGGAGCCAACGGCTCGGGCAAGACGACCCTGCTGCGCCACCTCAACGCCCTATTGATCCCCCGAACCGGTCGGGTTTTGGTGGACGGATTGGCCAGCTCCGATCTTGAGAATCGAATTCCCATACGCCGCAAAGTGGGGATGGTCTTCCAGTCGCCGGAGGATCAGATTGTCGCGGCGACGGTCGAACAGGAGGTGGCTTTCGGGTTGGAAAATATCGCCTACCCCGAAGAGCAGCTGGAGAAGGCGGTGATCGAGGCTTTGGAGATGGTAGGGATGGAGCAGGCCCGCAAAGCCTCCCCCTTCGAACTCTCTCCGGGGGAGTTGCAGCGGGTGGCGGTGGCCGCGGTGACGGCGATGAATCCGGACTGTGTTCTCTTCGACGAGGCCACCTCTATGATTGATCCCCGGGGCCGGCGGGACCTGTTGCAGTTGATGCGGCGGCTCAAAGGCAGGGGCATCAGCGTGGTCAGTGTCACCCACGAAGTCGAAGAGGCTTTGGAGGCGGACCGTATCGTGGTGCTGCAGAGGGGGCGGGTGGCGGCGGAGGGAGCCCCGGCGGAGCTGTTCGCTCGGACGGATCTGGAACGATTTGGTCTCTTGGCGCCGGAAGCGATTGATTTCTCCCGTCGTCTGCGCCGAGTCGGGCTGCCGGTACTGGAGACCCTCGACGAAGAGGCCTTAGCCGCAGATTTGGAGGCTTTGAAAAAGGGCGTGGAGGGGTGAAAATGAGACCGAGTCACGCTATTCAACCGGACATTGTGGTCGAAGAGCTGAGTCACCGTTACGCGGAGGAGGGGCCTTGTTCGATAGAAGAGGTCTCCATGAAGCTCTATCGGGGTGAGTGTATCGCGGTGCTGGGGGGGACCGGCTCAGGTAAGACGACTCTGCTCCTGCATATGGCCGGTTTGCTTTTTCCGCAGTCGGGGCGAGTCGAGGTAAACCGCCGGGTCGGCCTGCTTTTTCAAAGGCCCGAGGACCAGCTCTTCAAACCGACGGTGGAGGAGGATGTGGCCTTCGGACCAAGGATGCAGGGGCTCCAGGGAGACGAGCTGAACGAACGGGTCCGTTACGGCTGCCGGGTCGCGGGTCTTGACTATCGGCGTTTTGCCGGACGCTCAATCCATACGCTCAGCGGCGGCGAGAAGCGCAAGGTGGCCCTTGCGGGAGTCCTGGCCATGAAGCCGGAGGTACTGCTGCTGGACGAGCCGACGGCGGGTTTGGACCCGATGACTCGGAGAGAATTCCTGCGGATGATTCGGGAGCTGAACGGAACGGGTATCAGTATCGTGTTGATCACCCACCACATCGAAGTCGCCGACGCACTGGCCCAGCACTTCCTGGTGCTCCATAGGGGTCAAGTGCTCTTCCACGGTGACAAGACGAGTTTTTACGACAATGCTCCCCTGCTGGAACGATTGGCCATTCGCCCGCCATTTGTTCGGCGCTTGACGCGGAGGCTTCGAAGCGAGGGGTGGGACTTCTCGAACCTCAGCGATTCATCGTCGGAGGAGAGCCTGCTCGAAACGATCCGGGGACAGCTGCAGGGGCCGGCTGGAGGTCGAGGATGAGGGGATTCGGTTCGTATCTGAACGTCGATTCGGTGATTCACCGTCTCCACCCCGGGGTGAAGCTCTCGGCGCTGCTGATCTTGGTCAGCGCTATCTTGCTGTTTCCGTCGATTTACGTGGTCCTGTTAAGCTCCGCACTCTTCCTGCTTCCGTACCGTCTGGCTCACATACCCGGTGCACACGGTCTGAAACTCCTGCAGCGCATCCTGCCGCTGCTCTTGATAGTCTTTCTGATACGTCTGTTGCTGGTCCCCGGGGCGGGGGAAGCGCTGTGGGAGTTTTTCTTCATTCGGATAAGCCGTGAGAGCCTGGCTGACTCGTTGCTCGGGACTTTCCGCCTTCTGGCGCTGGTGCTGCTGTTTGCCCTCTTTGCCCGCACCACCTCTCAGAACGAGCTGGCTTATGGGATCGAGGCGCTGAGCCGGCCGTTGGAGAAACTAAAGATACCCGCCGGGGAGTTTTCCCTGGTGATGATTATCGCCTTTCGCTTTCTCCCCCTCACCTCGATCGAGAGCGAGAGGTTGATTCGGGCCCAGAGCGCCAGGGGTGCGAACTTCGACGCAATGCGGGGCGGTCTTTTCTCCCGAGCCCGGGCCTTCCTGCCCGTACTCATTCCCCTCTTCGTGGCGACCCTGAAGAGGTGCGAGACCATGGCCACCGCCATCGAAGCGCGGTGCTACCAGGGCGGAGCGGGGCGCAGCAGGCTGATACGCTACCATCTGGCCCGCCGAGATCTGTGGGCGCTTCTTTTGACAGTGATGTACATAGGTGCTGGTTTTTTTTTGGTGTTGTATGTATGAGCAAATATATTTTGGTGATTAAACCGTAGGAGGAATTTATGGAGAGAGAGAGGATAAAAAAGATAGTCGTCGCCGGGGCGATGAGCGCCATCGCGATTTTTCTCGGTGCCACGCGGCTGGGCTTCATCCCCTGGTTCGCCGGCGCTTCGCTGACGATCATGGCGGTGCCGGTGATCATCGGCGCCATTCTGGAGGGGCCGGTAGTGGGTTTTGTGATCGGTCTTATCTTCGGCGTCTTCAGCCTGATCCAGGCGGCGGTGGCCCCCCAGGGTCCCACGGACGTCTGGTTTGTAGACCCGCTGGTCTCTGTACTGCCCCGACTGTTCATCGG
>DSBN01000346.1 GCA_011046055.1 Sediminispirochaeta sp.
ATTATCGAGTCTCTGGAGGAAGAGGACGCGGAACTGGCCGAGGAGATCAAAAAACGGATGTTCGTCTTCGAAGACATCGTGCTGCTGGACAATCAGGCGATTCAGAAGGTGTTGCGTGAGGTGGATACCAACGATCTGGCCAAGGCCCTCCGTGGGGTCGAGGCGGAGGTTCAGGATAAGATCTTCCGCAACATGTCCAAGAGGGCGGCGGCTCTGCTGAAGGAAGAGATGGAGTACATGGGTCCGATCAGGATCAAGGACGTGGAGGAAGTGCAGCAGAAGATCGTAGCCAGCATTCGCAAGCTTGAGGAGCAGGGCGAGATTGTGGTCGCTCGAGGCGGCGAAGATGAGATGGTTATTTGAGGCGCCGTGATGAAGAGGAGAGACTAAATGGCGAAAAATGTGTTTCGGTCCCAAGAGGTACGGAAAAACGACAAATGGGTGGTACTGCAGTCGCCCTACGAAGAGGAGGCCGAGGAGGTACAGATCGAATCGGTTGAAGAGTACACCGGCCCCACCGCCGATGATCTGAAACGGGAAGCCGAGGCTTTCAAGCAGAACTGGGAAACCGAAAAGCAGGAGATGATCAACCAAGCTAAAGACGAAGCCGAACGCATCATCAAGGAGGCCGAACGGAGGGCCTTCGAAGAGGTTCAGAAAAAGACCGAGGAGGCCCGACAGGCAAAAGATCAAGCCGAGGCTGAGAAGGATCAGATCCTGGATGATGCTCGCCGTGAGGCGGAGGAGATGCGTCGGCAGGCTGAGAGTGAGGTGGAAAAAATCCGAAAGGACGCCTACCAAGAGGGCTACAAGGCCGGTCATCAGGAGGGCTACGAAAGCGGTCGTCCCGAAGTGGAGCGACTGGTGGAACAGCTGCACCATATAATCGACAAGACCCTGGAAAAAAGAAAAGAGATAATCGAAGAGTCGGAAACCCAGCTGATTAATATGGTTTTGCTGATCGCCAAAAAAGTGGTCAAGGTTATCTCGGAGAACCAGAAGAACGTGGTCATAAACAACGTGATCCAGGCGCTTCGAAAGCTCAAGAGTCGAGGCGAGGTTTTGATAAAGGTAAACCTAGACGATGTGGAGCTGACCACCGAACACGTAAAGGACTTTATGCGGATGGTCGACAACGTACAGTCGGTGACGGTGGTGGAAGATTCCACCGTGGATAAAGGCGGCTGTATTATAGAGACCGATTTTGGAGAGATTGATGCACGCATATCTTCTCAGTTGCAGGAGATCGAGGAGAAGATAACCGAGCTCGCTCCTATTCGGACCCGAGGGGAGAGCTGAGAGCGCTTGCATCAAACATGTCTGGAGGGGAGCATGTTTGAAAAGTATGAGAAGCAGATTGAAAATATGGACCCGATCAAGTATACCGGTACCGTGAACCGGGTCAAGGGACTGCTCATCGAGAGCAGAGGCCCTCAAGTAGTGGTCGGTGAGCTGTGTCAGATAGTCTTGCCCCACCAGGATCGGGTTGTATGGGCCGAGGTGATCGGGTTTCACAACATGCTCGTTCAGATGATGGCCTTCGACCAGATGGAGGGGATTGAACCGGGCTGTACGGTTATAGCTATGGGAGAATCCCTTTCCATCCCGGTCTCGGAAAACCTTCTGGGTCGTGTGCTCGACGCGACTGGAAAACCGATCGACGGAAAGGGATCAATAGGTAGCGTCGAGTCGATCTCCACGGTCAACACCCCCCCGAACGTACTGTTCCGAAAAAGTATAGAGGAACGATTGATTACCGGCGTTCGCTCTATTGATGGACTTATGCCTATCGGCAAAGGACAACGGATCGGAATCTTTTCGGGTAGTGGAGTAGGGAAATCGACCCTTCTGGGTATGATCGCCCGCAACACCTCCGCCGATATCAATGTAATTGCTCTGATCGGAGAGCGGGGACGGGAAGTACGCGAGTTCATAGAGCAGGATTTGGGCGAAGAGGGGCTTCGACGTTCGGTGATGGTCGTCTCTACCAGCGACACCAATCCCCTGTCGCGGGTTCGGGGAGCCTTCGTCGCCACCGCGATCGCCGAATATTTCCGCGATACCGGCAAGGATGTGATGCTGCTCTTCGATTCGGTGACCCGCTTCGCCCGGGCGCAACGGGAGATAGGCTTGACTCTGGGTGAACCGCCGGCGAGCCGCGGCTTCACTCCTTCGGTGTTTTCGATTCTGCCTAAGTTGTTGGAGAGATGCGGCAATTCAGACCGAGGGACGATCACCGGATTTTACAATATTCTGGTGGAAGGAGACGATATGGACGAACCGATCTCCGACACCGTTCGTGGTATTCTCGATGGACACCTCGTACTGAGCAGAAAACTGGCCCAGGCTTATCACTATCCGGCCATTGATGTGCTGTCCTCGCTTTCGCGCTTGGGTAAAAAAGTCAGCTCCTCGGCTGAACAGAAGGCGGCGGGCAAGATCAGACAGCTTCTGGCCACCTACAACGAAGCGGAGGACCTGATCAATGTGGGAGCCTACGCGGAGGGTACCAACGCCGAGATCGACGAAGCGATAGCGAAGCGGGATGATATTTGGGGTTTCCTGGAACAGGAGATCGAGGAGAAGGCCGATTTCGTAGACACGGTCAAACAACTGTCGAGGATAAGTGAAGTTGAGATAGATATCCCGGAGGCGGTAGATGCGGAAGTTTCAGTTTAATCTGGAGAAGATACTCGAACTGCGCAGCTATTATGAACGACAGGCGGAGTTGAAGCTCGGAAGAATCACCGGAAACTGCAACTACCTCCGCCGTCAGATAAAGGACAGAACTGAGGCCAAGAAGGAGATTTTTTCAAAAAGAAAGTTGGAAGGACGGGATATGAGCGGTTTTCTCTACACCGAATACTTCTCCTTGAGGATGGATCAGGAAGTGCAGGGCCTCCAGGAGGAGCTGCAGCAGGCGGAGCAGGAGCGCCAGAAAGCATTGGCCGAGTTCCTGGAGGCCTCCAAAAAGCGCAAGGTACTCGATAGTTTGAAAGAGAGAGAGCAACGGAACTACTATCGCCAACAAAAAAAGAACGAGCAGAAAAACCTCGATGAGATAAGCTCGGCAATGTTTATCAATTCGAAGGAGGACGCGAAATGAGCCGTATGAACAAGAAAAAAGGGGGGACGCTGTGGCTGGAAGATTGAAGTTTGTTTCCAATTTTTTGCTGCTCATGCTGCTTATACTGGTACTGCTGGTCGGAGGATCCCTCTGGTTTGATTACCTAGGCTTGCTCGATGTGAAGTCTTTTTTCGCCCCGGCGACCCGACTGGTGGGACTCTCGGCTCCGGAGGATCTGGAAAACGAAGATGATGTGCTGCTTCTCGAGCGAGAAAGGTTGGCCAAAAGGGAAGCGGCGCTGGTCTTGAATCGGGAGGCCTTGGAAGCGCGAGCCGTCGAATTGGAGGAAATGGAGGCGGAAGTACAGCAAAAAATGGAGATGTTAGAGGAAAAAGAGGCAGCCCTGGCGGAACAAGAAAAATCCTTAAACGAAAGGCTGAAACAGTACGAAAATAAAAAGGCCAACCTTCGGCAATCCGCCGAGTACTTCAACGGTATGCCGCCGCAGCAGGCGGTGGACAGGATGCTGGAGATGGACGATCAGGATATCATAGATATC
>DSBN01000021.1 GCA_011046055.1 Sediminispirochaeta sp.
AGAAATACACCGAGATACTCGGGGCGATGGTGAAGCCGCTCAGGTCCACCGGCACTCTCACGTTCCCGTTCCCATCGTCGTATTCAGCGAGATCGAGGTGCCACTGCCGGGTCAGGTTGATCTCCATCCGCCCGAAGTCCCAGCCCGCCTTCAGTGAAAAGGCCGCTCGCGGGCTGAGGAACCACTCGAAGCCTGCCCGCAGCCGGTACACCGGGGCGGTTCCCCACTCCTGGGGTCCGAACTCGTCGAGGCCGAAGCCGTTGCCAATGGCCTTCTTCTCCTCCGCCGCGGTCTCCTCCACATCCGGGTGGAAATAGCCCTCGATATCCAAGATTAGATACTCCACCCCCAGCGAGGCGAAGAGGCTGAAGCGGCGGCTCATCGGCCAGACGAAGTAGGAGTTGGCCAAGAGGCCGTAGCCCTCGGCGTAGAGGACGAAGGGTCCCTCGCCTTCCTCGGTCAGTGTTATGGATTCATCACCATAATCGAATTTGTACTCGTATTGGTAGCTCATGCTCTCGAAGGACCTGACCGTCCCCCCGTAGGTCTCGATCCCCACCCCGAACATCAGCCAGGTGGCGGGACGGTACTTGTACTCCACCCCGAAGGGCCGACCGAAAACGGTGGTGCTGAAATCGTTGAAGTCCAGAGAGGGGCTGTTGCCCCCGTAGACCAGGTCCATTCCGAGAATGGAGATCCCGACCCCCATGGCGGAGATGTACTCCATGTCCAGACGCCGCTTGGTCTCGAGCATCTCCGATCGGTCAAGGACCAGGCTCTCGGAGACCATTTCTCCGGTCTCCACCTCCACCAGCCGAACGTTGACCCGGTAGCTGTCACCCACCGCGTTGACGCTGCCTAGCAGCAGGGCGTGGGCGTTCTTGATGTTTCCCAGATCGACGGTGGAGTCGGACTCGGTGATCCCCATTAGCTGCAGCCGTTGCTCTTCCAGTAGCTGCTCCATGCCCCGCCGTTCCACCAGCGAAAACACCGTGGATCGTGAGAACACGGTACCGAAGATATCCTCCAGCGTCCGGGAGACCGCCCGGGAGTGACCGTCGTCTCCAACGGCCTCGAACGTCATGATCGAGAGGTTTTGACGAAAAAGCTCGTCCCGCCCCTCCATATAAGCCCTAGACAGACCTTCGGCGGCCCGACGCACGGCGTGCTCGATATCCCCTTCCTGGGAAAAAACCGTCGTGATAGAACAGAGTCCCCACACAAATGCCCACATTAGAACACGTTTTTCCACCGTATCCTCCTCTCCGTGATAATGCCTCTAATAATACTGCCACCAACGGCAGGCCGCAAGTATTAAAGATGCATTGCTTGATACAAAATTTGAAGCGCCTTGCTTTTTCTACTATCATTTGAGCGGGAGATTTACCGTCTGTTCTACACCGACAACCTCACTGGAGACCAGGTTCTGCGAACCATCGTGCAGCGTATCACGGAAGCCTACCCCGACGATGGTGCTGATATGGAGAGTCTCATCGAAGTCGCCGACAGCCGGATGTATCAAAGCAAAAAGATCAAGCGCATACGCACCAACCTAGTTCGACGTCCCCCCTCAGCCGCGGACCTATCCTGACCCCTTGGAAGAAAAAGCCGGTGTCGATAAAATAGCACCATGATACCTAAGAACGTACAAGAAGTACTGGACCGTCACGGACTGACGGCACTGGAGTTTTCCCCCGGCAGCACCCCCACGTCGGAGCTGGCCGCCGCTCAGATAGGGGTAGAGGTCGGGCAGATCGCCAAGTCCATCCTGATGAGGGGCAAGGACGGGAAGTTCCGAATGTTCATTATGGCCGGGGATCAGAAAATCTCCTCCAGCAAGGTAAAACGGCTCACCGGCTACAAACACAGCATGGCTGGAGCCGAGGAGACCCGCGAGGTGACCGGTTTTTCACCGGGTGCGGTCTGTCCCTTCGGGGTGAAGGGGGTGGAAATATATATCGACGTCGGTCTCAAGCGATTCGATACCGTCTATCCCGCCGCCGGCACCGACGCCTCGGGTGTTCCGGTGAGCTACCGGCACCTGACGGAGATAAGCGGCGCTACGGAAGCGGAAGTTGGTTCTGACCCCCGTTAGCGGTACGGTAGGTAGTTCTCAGCCGCCCCTCGTCGATCTTCTCAATGCTGTCCACAAAGTAAATCCGCAGCTCCGTCTCCTGCCGGGTTACTACGGCGAAGTGATGGTGGCGGTTTTGGTAGGCGGGCTCTCGGCCTTTCTTCTCGCGGTAGGAACGCAGGAATTCCCGATGTCCCTCAAGCCGCTCGGAGATCCTGTCGTTGAGTACGGAGACCCGTTTCGGCAGCAGTTCGACCACTTTTTCGCTGAAGCTCGCATCAATCTCCACTCCGACACTGCTTCGCCCGGCGGCCATCGCCGCCGCGACGGTAGTACCGGTGCCCATAAAGGGATCCAAGACCCTATCCCCCTCCAGTGAGTACATCAGAATCAAACGGTAGGCCAGCTCGAAGGGAAACACCGCCCCCCGCAAACGGGAGAAGCCCCCCGGAGCTCCCAGAGCCTGGCGGCTGCCTTTGAAATCCCACACATCCGAGAACCAGCGGTTTCGCTCCTCCCAGAAAAAGGCGCTCCGACGCCTCCGCTCGGCCTCGAGCGGGTCGAACTTTCTTTTGTCCCCTTTGCGAAAAATTAGGATGTACTCGTGTTCCAGGGTCACATAGGCGCCGGCGGGCAGCATCCCCGAGCCCATGAACTTGTTCGGGGCGTTGGTCTGCTTGCGCCAGTGGATCGGAGGAAGACTCTGAAAACCGAGAGCCTCGCAGGCTCCGGTAATGCGGCTGTGATTGCTGTAGAGGCGGAAGCCGCCGCCCACGCTCCTGGTCGCGTCTCCGATGTTGATGCAGGCGAAACCTCCGGGCAGAAGCACCCGGTAGCACTCTCCCCAGACCCGGTCCAAGAGCAGGTGCATCGCCTCGAAAGCGGCCGGCCCGTCCGCGGCTTCCAAAGCCCGCGCCGCCTCCGGGGACTGGCGGGAGAAGCTTTCGTCCCACATTTCGATCATCGGGTAGGGCGGTGAGGTGACGACCAAGTCCACCGAGCCGTCAGCCAGTCCCGAGAGATCCTCGGCGCTGTGGACCCGAAGCTGGTGTTCAGTAGTGAACGAGTTGGTTTTTTCCAATAACCGGTCCTACTCTTCGGTCTCGGTCTTGAAACGGGCCGATTCGTTGTTCAGGGTCTGGACGCTCTCCTGGTTTTCCGTGATGGACAGGCGGATAGACTCGATAGCGGCCTTGATATTCCGCCCTTCGTCCTCCATGTCGTCTATTTTTTTGCCGACCTCCGAACTCACCGACTGAATATTCTGCATGGAGTCGTTGATCGTCTTGGCCCCGCCCTGCATCTCGTCGGCTCCGACCTGCACCTCGCTGCTGATCCCGGACAGAGACTGCATCGCGTCGTTGATATTATCGGCGCCGCCCTGCATTTCCGACATCGCCTGGGCTATCTCGGAGAAGGAGGAACTCACCTCGTCGACCCCTTCTTTGATACTGACGAAGACCTGAGAGGTCTGTTCCGATGAGGACTCCAGCTCTTTGATCCGCTCGACCACGTTTTTGAGGGTCTCTCCGATCCGCGAGGAGTTCTGACT
>DSBN01000118.1 GCA_011046055.1 Sediminispirochaeta sp.
CGAAGCTACAAACTCCCGGATACCGCGGCTCTTCCCGAGACCGACGAGCTGGTCCCGTTGGACCGATTACTATCCTTGGCGGCGCGAATTGAAACGGAACGGACCGAAGAGGTAGAGAGGGTCAAACATAGATACGAGAGAGAACTGGGGCAGGTCGAGGAG
The DNA here is from genome assembly GCA_011046055.1 of Sediminispirochaeta sp. GTDB lineage: Bacteria > Spirochaetota > Spirochaetia > DSM-16054 > Sediminispirochaetaceae > DSBN01. Next base: position 163 of record DSBN01000118.1, read on the forward strand.
ATAGTTGATCAGAGGGTTCGCGTACAGAGTCTCTACGACGGTCACGCGATGTTTTTGCGTAAGCAGGATCTTGATGGAGACGGTCGGTTCGAGATACTGGAACGCTATGACGAAGGAAGGCTGTTTAGAGTTTTGTACGACGGGAATAATGACAGCACTTTCGAGTATATGGAAGAACACGAAAACGGCGGGATAATCCGTTTCTGGGATGTTGACGAAGACGGCATAGCGGACTACCGTAGTCAACTAGACACGGAATAAGCTTATCTGGGGGGGCTCTGAGTATTAACACGATCAAAAGGTACGGCAGACTGCCGTTATTCCTGGCTACGGTGTACATTTTTACCGCCTGTGCGGGAACTCCCACTCAATATGATGCTCCAGGTCTGTACGAGGTCAGCATACGTCGGGTCGAGGATGCCCTCGGTAAGGGGAATATATCCGGTGCAATTCAAGATTATTTTATCCTAGAACGGAGAATCAACAAAAACGGCAACTTCGCAACAAATAGTGCGCAGATTGAGATGCTGGGCGAAGAGCTGCGGGCAGATCTGGTCAGGAACCTGGAAGAGAGTCTAGAAGGGAAAAACTACGAACGGAGTCTGACCCACTACTTCTCCATACAGCAGCTTGGATGGCTATCTCTGATCGAAGATCTGAGTCTGGAGAATGGGGATGCGCTAAACCGAGAAAATCTCATTCGGGCTATCGTACGACGGGATATAGAGCAGGACCGAGGGGTCAGAGGGCTGAGTTATCTGCGTTACCTGGATACGCTCTCCGCTCTGGGCGACGAGGAACTGGAGCTGTTCTACCAGAGCGCGATCGAAGAGATGAAGTACCCTATAGCCAGACGTGTGCTTCAAGAGCAGACAAGTCGGGGCCTCGACTCTCAGGAAGAGCCGGTGCAGCAGTCGCTGAAAGAGGAGAGCCGGTTCAGCCACGGTCAGTTGATCAGAGGAACGGTCACCGTCTGGGTCAATCGGGGAATCAAGGTCCAGGGCGGGGTCGGACGGCCCGATAGGGTGATCGGGAGCGGTTTCTACGTCGATCGTCGTGGGTACATTCTGACGAACTACCATGTGATCAGCAGCGAGGTAGACCCGAAGTACGAAGGCTACTCCCGACTCTATGTGCGACCCAGTGAAAATCCGGATCAGCGAATCCCCGCCAGGGTTATCGGCTTCGACCCGGTATTTGATGTGGCCCTGCTGAAGGTAGAACGTTCGACCGACACAGTACTTTCATTTAGTTCGGGGGAGGACCAAGCACCGGGGGACAGAATTTACGCTATCGGCTCCCCGGGGGGGCTGGAAAACAGCATCACCTCGGGGATCGTCTCGGCGGTGAAACGTCGATTTTTGCAGCTGGGGGACGTGATTCAGGTAGATGTTCCGATCAACCAGGGAAACAGCGGTGGGCCCTTATTGGACGAGGAGGGTAACCTCATTGGTATTGTCTTCGCCGGTATCGAGCAGTTCGAGGGGGTCAACTTCGCCGTGCCTGTCGAGTGGCTCGCAAAAGTCTTTCCCAAGCTCTACGAACGGGGAGAGATCGAGCATCCCTACCTCGGAATATCTCTGCAGCAGCTCGATGAGGATTCCCTGGAGATCAGCTATGTGGTCCCCGGCAGTCCGGCGTATAAACTCGGCTTAGAGGCGGGGGAAGAGCTGGTCTCACTCGCCGGAGAGAAGGTTTCGAGCATCACCGAGGCGCAGAGGCTGCTCCTTGCTTACCTGCCCGGAACCGTGCTGAGCTTGACCACTCGCGAATCGGATGGCGACGAGCGGACTTCTTACATCGCCGTTGCGAAGAGGCCGGAGACACCGTTAAAGGCGGCGGTAGACTTGGGCCATGAGGAGAATCTTTTTGCCCCTCTGTTCGGTATGCAGGTCGAGAGGGTCAAGGATTCACTTTTTCGCACCAGCTTTCAGGTGACCAAGGTGTATCGCGGAGGGGTGGCCGATGAGAGCGGTATGAGCGTGAACGACCCGTTCAGCGTACAGAAATGGGATTTTCTGCCCGAGGATAATGTTCTCTTGGTGCAACTGCGGATCAAGAAGCGAAAGGCCGGGTTTCTCGAGACCGGGGTCCAGTTGGGGGCGTATATCTCGACCCCCAATATCTTGTAGAAGTAGAGAAGGTGAAACTGTCACGGGATTTCCAGGACAAACCAAGGTGAACGAAGGACAAGCCAATATTCTGCTGGTGGAGGATGAGCAGGTTCTCGCGCTGGACATACTCAAGAGCTTGGAGCAGCGAGGATACTCCGTTTTGGAGAGCGTGGATACTGGGGAGAAAGCCCTCTCTTTATTGGCTGAGAATAAGGTTGATCTGGTTCTGTTGGATATAAAACTGAAAGGGAGCATGGACGGCATCGAGCTGGCCAAAGAAATTCGAGAGAGATTCAGTGTGCCGTTTATCTTTTTTTCGACCTTCTCCGACTCGCGGACTTTGAGTCGAGCAAAGAAGACCCAGCCCTACGGTTATATAACCAAGAGCTGCCACCGAGATGACCTCTTCTCCATGATCGAGATGGCTCTTTACCGCAGGCGGATGGAGCATGAAGCACGCAAAAAGGAAGAGCTGCTTTCGGTAACCCTGAAAAGTATCAGCGATGCGGTGATCGGGGCGAGTATTGAAGGTAATATACTTACTTGGAACGGCGGAGCCGAACACATATTCGGCTATACCGCCGATGAGGCGGTGGGCCGGAACCTCACCCTTCTCACCCCTCCCTTATATCCCAACGAATTGCCGGAGATTCTGGACAGGATCAAAAAGGGATTGGAGGTCGAGCACTACGAAACCGTTCGACGACACAAATCTGGCAGTATCATCAATGTATCCCTCAATATCAATCCCATCCGCGGAGAAGACAACAAAATCAACGGTGTTTCTCTGATCGCCCGAGACATCACCGCAAAGAAACAGCTGGAGAGGGAAATACTTGAAATCTCCGAGCGCGAGAGGAAAAGAATTGGGAAGGATCTGCACGACAGCCTCGGACAGAACCTCACGGCGGTCTCGCTGCAGCTGAAAATTCTCGAGGATCTCCTCTCAGAGCGAGAACTGCGAGAGGAAGAAGAGCTGGTCCGTCGAATAGAAAAAATGGTATCCCACTCTATCAAGCAAACCAGGAACCTGGCAAAAAACCTGCTCACCGTGACACTGCATAACCAAGGACTATCCACGGCTTTGAACGAGTTGGCATCCCACTGCGAGACAATGTATTCAATAAAAACCAAATGCCGGACGATAATTAAAAACGACATAACCGATGAGGTGATCGCGGTACAGCTCTACCACATCGCCCAGGAGGCACTGACGAACGCCTTTCGGCACGGTAAAGCTTCGCAGGTAGAGATCGACCTGATCGAAGAAGCCTCGGAGTACATACTGCAGGTCTGGGACAACGGAAACGGTTTTTTCGCCTCCAGCG
>DSBN01000088.1 GCA_011046055.1 Sediminispirochaeta sp.
CAGCTGCCAGTTGGCGATGACGTTGTTGTCGCCGTGAATCTTTGGCGCGTCGGGCTTCATCGCCTCTTCGGGGTCGAAGACACCGGGCAGATCCTCGTATTCGATCTCGATGAGCTCCAGCGCATCGCGGGCCAGTTCAGGTGTCTCGGCGGCTACGACGGCGATGGGTTCTCCGTAATATCTTACTCTATCGGTGGCCAGAATCCGCTGCTTCGCCTCCAGAAGACCCACCTCGGTGGTCTGGCCTACTACGTTTTTGGCCGACTCGTTGTGGGGCACGTCTTCGTGGGTCAGGACGCACTCCACCCCTTTCAGCGCTTTTGCGCGGCTGGTGTCCAGTTCCTTGATCCTCGCCGACGGTCGGGTCGAACGGAAGACCTTGCAGTAGAGCGTGCCGGGCAAGATATAATCTTCGGCGTAGACCACGTTGCCGAGTACTTTGTCTTTTTCATCGCAGCCGTCGGCTCTGGTTCCGATTATTGAAAAGTTTTTCTTCTCCATAACTTATGCCTCCCTCGAAGCTTCTTCGATAGCCGCCGCGGCGTCTTCGATAGCGTCGACGATTTTCACATATCCGGTGCAGCGGCACAGATTGCCGGAAATCTCCTCCCGGATCTCTTCCCGGGAAGGGTGGGGATTCCGGTCCAGTAGAGCCTTGGCGGTCATCAAAAAACCGGGGGTACAGAACCCGCACTGCACAGCTTCGTGTTTGACGAAGGCGCTCTGCAGAGGGTGCATCGTTTCCCAGTCTCCCAGTGATTTCACCGTATACACGCGGCGTCCGTCGGCCTGCAGGGCCGCGGTGCAGCACGACAGGGTGGCTTTGCCGTCCAGAATCACGGTACAGGCTCCACAGTCGCCGTTGTCACAGCCCTTTTTCACCTCGGTGAAGTTGTTCTCCCGCAAAAAATCGAGGAGCGTCTTCTCCGCCCTGACCTTACCGCTGACCGGGCGGTCGTTTACATACACTGTTAGTTCGTATAGCTTATTTTCCATTTTCACACCTCCATCCCGGCGGCCTGCTTCAAGGCTCGAACCACCAGTTTCTCCGAAACCGCCCGCCGGTATTCGGCGCTGCCCCGGACGTCGCTGATGGGATTGATATCCTTCTGGAGGGCCTTGATACTGCCAGCGATCACTCGATCCTCCAGAGTCAGTCCCTCCAAGGCCTGCTCACAGTGACGGGCCCGTACGGGCGTCGGGGCGACACCCCCCAAAGAAACCCGCAGGTTGGTGAGCTTCCCCTGCTCTAAACGGACCCGAGCCGCCGCGGAGGTGACCGAACAGACGGTGCCCCGACGCAGACCGATTTTTACAAAAGTTGCATCTCCCTCCTTGGGAACCGGTATCAAAACATCGCTCAGTACTTCGTCGTCTTCGAGAGTGGTCCGTCCCGGTCCGACGAAGAAATCGGAGAGCTCCACGATCCGCTCCCCCCCCTTCTTCTTCAACCGAACCTTGGCCTCCAGTACCAGCAGAATCGGCACCGTGTCGGCGATGGGAGAAGCGTCGGCGATATTTCCGCCGATGGTGGCCTTGCCCCGGATCAAGGGGTTGGCGAAAAGCTTCAGAGACTCGAAAAGACAGGGGAGCTGCCGTCGCAGCAGCGTGCTCTCCAGCAGTTCGCCGATGGTCAGCGAAGCGCCGATGCTGAGCATCGAGTCCTGCTCCTCGATCTTTTTCAACTCATCGAGACGGCTAATATCGACTAAGAGGCCGGTCTTGACCCGACCCATCTTGATATACGATAGCAGGTTTGTGCCCCCGGCCAGAATACGCGCGTTTTCACGTTCGCCATCTCTGGCCTCTAAGACGTCGGACAGTCCGTCCGGCTTGAGAAATCTAAAATCTCTCATCTAATCCTCCTTTTCAATGCTTTTCAATTTGCGCGCGCCGGTTTTGACCGCACGAATTATATTCTCATACCCCGTACAACGACAGAGGTTGCCCCGAAGGGCGTCCTTGATCTCCAGGGTGCTCGGCTCCGGCTGCTCTTTGACCAAGGCCGTAGCCGAGACGATCATTCCGGGGGTACAGAATCCGCACTGCACCGCTCCCTCCTCCACGAAGGCCTCCTGCATCGGATGGTCGCCGCCCTTTTTTTGATAATCCTCGGACAAACCCTCGATGGTCGTGACCTCGCGCCCGTCGCAGCTGACCGCCAACATCTGACAGGAGAGGATGGGGGTGCCGTCGAGCAGCACCGTACAGGCCCCGCACTCACCGATCCCGCAGCCGTACTTGGCGCCGGTGAGGTGAAACCGATCCCGTAACACGTTCAGCAGAGTTTCGTTTGGAGCCACCAAAATCTCGTGGTTCCGACCGTTTATTTTCAAATCAATGGGCAGCTTTTTCACCTGATCCTCCTTTCGCCCGTTCAAAGGCCGACAACAACGCGTCCCTGACCAGCACCTTCATCACCTGACGGCGGTACTTTTCGGTGGAGCGTACGTCGCTAATCGGTCTGATATCTTCACTTATTTTCTCCGCCGCCGCTTTGATGCTGTCGATATTGATCTCCTCTCCCTTCAAGGCGGATTCGACGGTTTTGGCCCGCAGCGGCACCGGCGCCACCGACCCGGCGGCCACCCGTACTAGCTCGCAGACTCCGTCACGAATCTCCAGAAATGCCGCCGCCGACGCTTTGGCCACGTCGAGTTTGACCCGCGCGTTTTTTTCGAAGGCCGATCCTCGAATACGGCCGTCCGCCCGTCCGGCGGCGCTTTCCGCGGGTACAAGGATGCGCAGGATCATCTCCCCCGGCTCCAGGATAGTCTTCCCCGGACCGCTGAAGATATCCTCCACCGCGATCTTTCGCATCTCCACCCTTCCCTCGGGACCGTGACGGCCGATCTCCACCTGGGCACCCAGGACCATCAGCGCCGGAGGTCCGTCGGCCGCCGGGGAGGCGTTGGCGATGTTTCCCGCCAGAGTGGCCATGTTGCGAATCTGCTGACCGCCCACGCTGTGGATCGCCTCGTACAGACAGGGATAGGCAGCTTGAACGACTTTTGATCTCTCTATAACAGTCATACTGGCCATGGCACCGATATCAAGTCCGTCCCGATCACTGAACTCCTTCAGCTCCTCCAGCCGCCCCAGATAGACCACCTCCCGCGGGTGGGCCGTCTCCAGCTTCATCTTGTTGATGAGATCGGTCCCTCCGGCCAACAGCGAAACATCCGAACCCGTCAGCAGCTTCAAGGCCTCATCCAAGCTCGCGGGGCCGTGATAGGCAAAGTTATGATGAATAATTCTGGTATTTGTCATTTTCCTTCCTCACCCAGTGCATCTAGAATATCTTCCGGCAGAATCGGAATTTTGGTGAATCGAATCCCGATCGCGTCTTCGATGGCCGAAGTCACCGCCGCCGGAGCGGGGTTGAAGGCGGCCTCTCCGATACCCTTCGCGCCCATAGGTCCGGTCGGTTCGTAGGTGTCGGCGAAGATGATTTCAAAATCTTCGGGGTCGGGCATTTCGTCGATACCCAACATTTTGTAGTCGATCATCGATCCGTTGTTACGCAGCCTCCCGGTCTTCTCGTCGTAGCTGGTGTCCTCCAGAAGCGCCATGCC
>DSBN01000175.1 GCA_011046055.1 Sediminispirochaeta sp.
GCTGAGAGATACCATAGGCCAGCAGACTGGCCAACACAATCCGCGGCAGAAAAGCAAAGACCGTGGAGAGGCTCTGGTGGGCGAAGTCCTCCGGCGCGGGCTCGAACCAGAGGGCCAGGTTCATCAGAACGACCGCCAGGATCAGGGTAAAGAAACCGATCCCCACCGCCCTGGCGGCCGCACGTGTACCGTAATTTTCACTCAGGATGTCGGTCACCAAAAAGCTCGAGGCATAGACGATGTTTCCCAGGGTGGCGGTGATGCCGAAGAGCTCCACCGTTTTTGTGACTTGGATATTGGCCACGATGACCGCCACGGGCACCCAAATGTAGAGCCCCAGACGGCCCCATAAACGATACACCCCAATAATTGCACCGAAGTTGAGCACCAGCATCAGCAGCCAGAGTAATTCGTTGTTCAAAATAAAAGATCCTTCCTTCGCCCGTCAGAGCACCGTACTGAGCCCCTCAAAAAGCTCCTCATCCACACGCAGGCTCTGCAAAAGTTTGGTCAGGACCCGGCTGTGCGACTGATTCTGGTCGATACCTCCGTCCTTGACCGTCTCGCTCTCATAACTGTACAGCACCGTCCCGTTTTGTTCCAGACTCACCACCGCCCAGGCTTGGGCCATCAGCGGGGCGTTTTCCATCACTCGGGGAAAATTTTCGACAAAAATAACGACTCTCAGCTTGGTCCCGCCGTCGTTGCCAGACTCGACAAAGTCAAAGGGCAGACCGTTCTCGGCGAAAAGGGCACGAACCTCCTCCTCGACTCCACGGCTGACCGCTGCATTGCGTATCTCCAGACTCATCCCCACGGGTATTCTGGACAGCCTCAGGTCGATCTCCGCCATGGGTAGCGCGGTACTGAGAATAGTACCGCGAACCCGATCCGGGATCCCCAAGTTGGTGCTCAGCCTCATCTTGAAATCCCCCGCCCTGGGCAGCCCCTCGGGCATGCGGAGCACGAAGCTTCCATCGCCATCGGTCACCGTCGAAGCCACCGAGAGGTTCTCTGGACCGTACATCTCGATCGGAAGTCTATCAAGCCCCGCACCGCTGGTCGACTCCAAACGTCCCCGTATCTCGATCGGGCTTCCGTACTGGGAACGGTACTCCGATTTCTCAGGGATCAGCCGCAGCTCGCCTACCTGGCGGTTGACTTCGTTTTTGATACCGTCGCTCAGATTCCCGGACAGACCTGCTATCTCTGCCTCCAGTTCAAAACCCAGAGGTGAGTCCTGTAGCAGCTCAAAAGCGCGGACCAAGCGATCCAAGCGTTGAGAGAGAGGAGAGCTCCGCCCCTTGAGCACCGGTTCCAGTAGATCTCGGACCCGGCTCAGTAGTTCCCGTCGACGCTCGGTTTGGATATCCTCCCAACGCTGACGGCTCAGTCTCACGTAGACCCAAGTCCCCAGCGAAGAGCAGTAGTAGGTATCCACGGTCTGTATATCCTTGATGTTCTTCTCCACCGATTGCTGGACCAGCTCTTCCACCTCCTGGCTGTAATCACCGTCGCTGTCGTCCTGGGTCCTGACGGTCATGTCACCGGAGATCTGGACGGAAATCCGAGAGGCCAGATCCGCCCGCGCGCGGGCTTCGGCGGTATGACGGTCCTCCGCCGGATTTCCGGTGTCGGCGGACCCCACCCCCACATAGTACCCTGGCAATTCCGGACTTCTCATCCACCCAGGCTGGGGAGGGCACTCGGATGTGCTGACACATGAGGATAAAAAAATCAAGGCAAGAAAAGACAAACCTATCGAACTAAGTACGGTTCTCATCACTCTCCTCCTTGGTATAAAGAAACGCCCCGGTTCGCCGAAAGACGACCGCGGTCCAGCCTAGGGAATCGGACAGACCGCCAGGCTGTAATAGGTATTGCCGTCTTCGGAAATCCATCGATCAATCACGTAAAAACCCTTGAGAAAGACATCTACCTGCTCCAGACTCTTCTGTTGGTACCCGGTTCCTATACTTTCCATCTCTATATCGGTCCGCTCGCGCTTGACCCCGACGTTGAACTGTCTGGCCATCGCCGCCAAGGTCTGCTCCTCAGACTTCAGCAGCGAAGTAGAGAAAAACATCTGCCGTTGCGACACTCCCACCGCCGTCGCATAGCCGGGGAGTTCCGGTTCCTTCCGCAGCCAGACGGGGCGGTCATCAGTGATCTCTCGGGCGAAATCGAAACTGGGCAGCCGCCCGTTTTCCAGTACTCCCTTAAAATAACTTCCGTCGTTATCCTGATAGAACTCGACTATCTTTATCTCATCCATCAGTTGGGGCAGCGAGCTCTTGTCGTACTCTATCTCTACCTGCTCCCGGTTGCCCACGTAGTCGCCGGTACTGAGGGTCATATTTTTTGTCTGAACTCGGACCCGCCGGTATATAGCCGCCTGCCGAGCCAGCATACGCCGTCCCATCTCGTACTCCTCGTCCCGGTTGTACATCCGGGTGACGGTGACAAAAAAGCTGGGTTTTCCTCCGATCGGAGCGGTAGAGAGGAGGCCGCGGTACTCGGGATCCCGAAAATCTATTCTTCCATCGACGGTCACCACATCCTCCGGGCCGAGGTCCCGCGCTCCGATCCCTTGAGTCTCCCTATTCGACGGAGCCGTGGTGGTATTGCTTCCTGGAGTGAGACAGGAGGTGAGGAAGATGAGAAAAATTACGACAGCCGTATATAAAATGATTATTTTTTGTTTCACCAATGTTGCTTCTTTTAAAAAAAATGCCAAAGCACGAGTGCTGCGGCACGGAAAACAAATGGGAGGGGCAGCTTAAAGCGAGCTTGCCCCTCCGTCTTTATAGTCTCTACTGACTATTTCGTTACAGGTTTTGATTTTGTGGGGTTGTTCTCGGTCTCGTACTTGAGCTGCTCCAGGGCTTGAGCCGCTTTGAACTCGGCAAAGGCCGCCCCTTCGCTCCTCTCGAAACTTTCGGCCACATCCTCAAACGCTTTGAGGAAGCTGTCCTTGCCGTACTTCATCAGAACCCACACACCGCCATCTTTCATGGGGTTTCGCTGCACCGTGATCGCTCCGCTGAGCATGGTATCGGTCACCTGCCGGGTGATGGATTCGACAAAGTCGATGGTCTGACGATCCTCGCCGACTCCCGCTTCCTGCATATAGGAGGTCACCGCGCTCTGGATCTGAGTCTCGATCTGGTTGGCGATATCGGCCCGGGCGTTGGTCTCGGCTACCTTGATCGAAAGCGGCAGGGTCGACTGCTTGGCGTAGCCCACACCGAAGATTGCGTCACCGCTCTGGGGGGGATTGACCACGTAATCGGGGTATTCGGAGGTGTCGACTTTCTCCTCTGGTTCAGCCCCGCCGGCGCAAGAGAATAGAAAGGCCAGGGCTACGATAAGGATCAGTAGAAACGCACTCTTTTTCATGTTAGTCTCCTGTTTTTTGGTTTACAGTAACAAGAGTAACCCTAATACCGGCCCTTTTCAAGTATTTTGCATTTTTTTTACCAAAATGGTTTTTTCATAATTCAAAGTTTTGACTTCCACTCCCGTTGTCGTTATGATTTGTTGTATGGCTAGACATAAAACGTTTTACTAC
>DSBN01000174.1 GCA_011046055.1 Sediminispirochaeta sp.
GGAAAATGGCATTTTTAAGTTACTATAATATAATGATTTAGAATTTCAGGCGTCGCTGCTAAGGCCCTTTTTTCAGAGGACTCCAAAATGGTTTTTTCATAATTCAAAGTTTTGACTTCCACTCCCGTTGTCGTTATGATTTGTTGTATGGCTAGACATAAAACGTTTTACTACCTGGTGGACAACATGAATCCGGAACGGGTAGAGACCATGAAGAAGGCGCTGAGAACGGTGCCGGACATCGAAAGCATCACTATCAAAACCTCCCAAGGCATGGTGGAGATAATCGCCAGTAGAGATGTGGAAGATTCGTTGAAAATCGCCTGCGACGTTGCCGGCACCACCTTTCGGACCAAGGTAAAAAAGGGCAAGATCCGTATCTGATTCTATCTATTTGTTATCGTTGTCGTCTGCCATTTCTGCTTTTACCCGCCACTGATAGGAACGAAGTAGACTCTCCAGCTCGCTGAGTATCTCTAGACGTGCGACCAGCAGCAAGTCCCCGTCGTATTCGGCCAGGAGCCTTTTCAAAACCGGGGCGTACCCCCCTCCGCGCATCTCCAAGGGGCCGATCTCATCTATTCCTATCAGTTCGACCCTCTCACGGAAATCTTCGATACCTCCGGCTTCAAGGAGCGTCGATTCGGCGAACCGGAGCCCCTCTTCGAACAGCACAAATCGACCGATCTCTTGATACCTCTCCCCGTATTGACGTCCTTCGCTAGTGTGTCGCCCCTCGAAGTACCTTCGCCTATCCAATACCAGGCTCCGGCGTATACCGGTACGAATATCCACCACGTCGTAGCCGACTTTGAGCCCCTCTTCCACTAGAGTCACGGTCCCCAAGCCCGCCACTTTCCTTCCCCGCTCCTTCTCCCGGTCTATATACTCTTTGTACCGGCTGCTTTTCCCGCTGTTGACCGCTCCGGTGATAACTACACAGAGTTTCATTCTTGTATTTTCCTCCGATCATCGTTAGACTGGTGTGAGCATGAAGTATGCCGTATCTTTCATCGGATGGTCAAACACCGGGAAGACCGGGCTGATCGGTCAGCTCCTGGTCAAACTCCGCTCACGAGGGTACTCGGTGGCGGTACTCAAGCAGAGTCACGTACCTGCGGACATCGACCGCAGCGGGAAGGACACGGATCGGTTTTTCGAAAAGGGTGCCGACAAGGTGGGCTATTTCTCACCCAACGGAGGTTTCTTGCGGTTCCGCCATCCGCCGGAAGTGGGATCCCTGGAGCACTACTTCAGCGACTGTGAGATTCTGCTCCTGGAAAGCCTCCCCCTGGGCGGGTATCCCTGCTTCGAGGTCGTCGGACCGGAGAACGAGGAAAAAGGCTACAAAACAAGGCCCGAAGAGGTGACCGGCTATATCTGGAACGGCGAACACCCGCCGACGGGCCGTCAGCTCAACGGGGTCCCCGTCCTCTCAAGCCGGGATCCGGATAAGATTATTCACGTTCTGGAGGAGTTATGGAACATAAGGTAACAATCAAAGTCAACGGCAAAAAGTTGGTAATCAACAAATTCGTCCGAGACGTTACATCCAATGTGGTCTCCGGCCTGGTTGCACCGCTGCACGATGCCGAAGAAGGCGGAAAGATTGAGGTCATTCTCGAACCGATGCCGAAACGAGATCAAGAGGAGTCTCAAGAATAGCCCCAGGGGCTATTCCGAGTTCCTGTTGGTAAAATCCTGCAACGCTTCGTATCCTTTGATGGAGTCCGCCTTTTCGATAACCACGGTGAGCTCGGTCTTGGTCGAAATTATCTCATATACGTTTATGTTCTCCCAAGCCAGCTTGCGAAGCGCTTGAAAGACTACCCCCGGGGTGTGGAGGAAGTCGCCGGAAAAGATCAAAGTCAAGGCCACCAGATCGGCTCTGAACTCTATCTCCTTGTGGTGAACAAGAAAGTTCCGCAGTTCCTCCTCGTATTTATCGCTCACGGCGATACTCACCTCGTCGTTGCCGATGGTGATGTTCAGAAAATCTCCGCGGCCCAGGTGGACCATGTCGTAGAGCTCCTTCAGGCGATCCAGCAGCTCGTCGCTTTTCTCCACGTTGAAGTCGCAGATGTTGGTTTTCATCACTATTTCGCAACCCAGCTGGCCGGGCTTGATCCGCCTGTCACTACGACGAATCTCCTCGGCGTACCTGCGCATCGCCATCACGATCGCCGACTCTTTGACCTCTTTGTTCAAACCGTTCTCTATCACTGGTTTGAATTCCGTGGCTAAATGACCATAGCTGAGTATTCCCCGTTCGAAAGCCTCCATAAGAAATGGTTTCTGCTGGAGCAGATGCTTTACCAAACTACTGACCGATTCCATTAGCCTAACTCTCTCCCTGCTTTTTTTCGATCTTCCTATATACTATATAACAGACACAATGTTAAAATAAAAACTTGCTGTTAGCATATAGACATTATACCACAAATACGTTATCATGTATATATCCAGTTCGTTTACAAAAGGAGAAAGCGATGAAAAAGACATTTCGAGGAGTCTACACGGCCATAATCACCCCCTTTACCAAGGAGGGCAATATCGATGAGGAGGCTCTGCAGCGTATTATAGAAGATCAGATCCAAAACAAAATCGACGGTCTGGTCCCCTGCGGCACCACCGGCGAGAGCCCCACCCTGTCGCACGAGGAACACGACCAGGTCATCGACCTGACGGTGAAGTTCGCCAACGGGCGGGTGCCGGTCATCGCCGGCACGGGGAGCAACGCCACCAGCGAAGCTATTCGTCTTTCAAAACATGCCCAGGAGGCGGGGGTAGACGCCCTGCTGCAGGTCAACCCTTACTACAACAAGCCCACTCAGAGGGGTCTCTACCTCCATTTCAAGGCTATCGCCGACGCGGTGGATATCCCGGTGCTGGTCTACAACATCAAGGGACGTACCGGGGTAAACGTAGAAACCCCTACCCTGGTCAAGTTGATGCACGACAGCGATAAGATCGCCGGGGTCAAGGAGGCTTCGGGAGACCTTGATCAAATGAAGGAAGTCATTCAGAATCGGCACCAAGGGTTCAGCGTCTTGTCCGGTGACGACAACATGACTTTGAGCCTTCTACGCGAGGGGGGGGACGGAGTAGTTTCGGTTGCCTCCAACCTGATCCCGAGGCAAATGGTGGACTTTGTCCACGCCGCACTCGACGGCGATTTCGAGAAAGCCCAACAGGACGAAGACCGCTTAATGAGCTTCTTCAAAACCCTCTTTCTCGAAACTAACCCCATCCCCATCAAGACGGCGATGGCGATACAGGGCTGGTGTGAAGAGAGCTTCCGTCTGCCCATGTGCGGTTTTACCGAGAAATCTTCTTACGATACATTGAGAAAGGTCATCGAAGAGATCGGTGCTCCCCACGCATAGAAGCGCACCCGATAAACAACGAACCCAAGAGACTAGGCACACGAGGAGCGAAACCAAATGGCGCGAATAAACAGCAACTATCGCAAACTATCGGCGGGTTACCTTTTTCCCGAAATCGCCCGCCGCACCGAAGCTTTCCTGAAGGATAATCCAAATAC
>DSBN01000245.1 GCA_011046055.1 Sediminispirochaeta sp.
GTATATATCTTTTCTTCTATAATAGTGAGCTAAGAATCAGTACCACAGAGGAAATGAAATGGAAAATTACCGTTCACGACACGACGAGTTGACAAAAAAAATAGATTCCGACGCCACTATCAGCAACTGGCGCGACTGGCAGTGGCAGCTGCGGAACTCGATCAAGAAAATATCGACTTTCGAGACCCTCACGGGGATACATTTCAGCGACGAGGAGCGCAAGTCCCTGGAAGAGACGGTGGGCAAGTTTCCCTTGAGCATCACTCCATACTATCTAAGTCTCATACAGGTGGATGACTATCAGAACGATCCGATTTTTCTGCAGTCCTTTGCCGACCCACGGGAGCTGATCGTTCAGGATTGGGAGAAGGAGGACCCTCTTTCGGAGGACGAAGACAGTCCGGTACCGGGCATAACCCACAGATATCCAGACCGAGTGCTATTTCACATCAGTAATGTCTGCTCCATGTACTGCCGACACTGTACGCGAAAGCGAAAGGTCGGCGACGTGGACTATATTCCCGCCAAGGACCAGGTCATACAGGGGCTCGACTATATAAAAAACACCCCCCAGGTGCGGGACGTGCTGCTCTCCGGAGGGGACCCCCTGATGCTCAGCGACCAGTATCTGGACTGGATCCTGGGAGAGCTGCGTAAGATCCCTCACGTCGAGGTGGTCCGTATCGGCTCGAGGATGCCGGTGGTGCTGCCCTACCGGATCACCGACGAGCTGGTAGAGATGCTGAAAAAGCACCATCCCGTCTGGCTCAACACCCACTTCAACCATCCCCGGGAGATCACCCACAGCTCCAGAAAGGCTCTGACCAAGCTCGCCGACGCCGGGATCCCCCTGGGCAACCAGAGCGTCCTGCTGGCGGGAGTCAACGACTGCCCCCGCCTGATGAAGACGCTGGTACAAAAGCTGGTGCGGAACCGGGTTCGTCCCTATTATCTCTACCAGTGTGACCTCTCCGAGGGGCTGACCCACTTTCGCACCCCCGTGGGCAAGGGAATCGAAATATTGGAGAGCCTGATCGGACACACCAGCGGTTTCGCCGTCCCCACCTACGTGATCGACGCCCCCGGCGGCGGTGGAAAAATCCCGGTGATGCCCAACTATCTGCTCTCCTGGTCGCCCCACAAGGTGATTCTGCGCAACTACGAAGGGGTGATCACCACCTACCAGGAGCCGGAACACTACCAGGACCCCGGCTGCGACGGCGACTGTGAGCGCTGTACGCTGCAGCTGAAGTTCGACGACGCCGAAGAGTTCAACGCCGTAGGCCTGGAGAAGCTCCTCTCCAACTGGGACGAGACCACCTCTCTCACCCCGGAGAACACCGAACGGATGGAGCGCCGGGACGGAGGAGATCAGTAGTGCAGTGGGACAAAATCGAGGAGTTTCAAGGTTCTCTGCTGCAGCATGGGCGCAACAACGACCGAATCTACCTGATGAAGCTCGGGGAGGGCGACACGTCGGCGCTGCTGGACCGTCTCGAAGAGCTGCGCTCCCGGGAGAACTACAGCAAGCTCTTTGCCAAGGTGCCCTCCCGCCGAGCCGCCTGTTTTCTAGCCTCCGGCTGGGGCCTGGAGGCGCTGGTGCCGGGATTTTATGCCGGTCGGGAGGACGCTCTGTTTCTCTGCAAGTACTTCGACCCGAGGCGGAGAGAGCCAGAAGTGGGCTATCTCCAGGAGCTCTGCCGGATGCACGGGCAGGTGGAGGTCCGCGAGCCGAAGAAGCTGCCCGAGAGCTTGCGAATCGCCCCGGCGAGTGAAACCGATGTGGAAGCGATGGCTCAACTCTACCGACAAGTTTTCGAACGGTACCCCTTTCCCATCCACGACCCGGACTACCTGAGCCGGACCATGGTCGAGGAGGTAGACTATTACGCGGTCTGGGAGGGGGATCGTCTAGTGGGGCTCTCGTCGGCGGAGAAGGATGGGGAGAACCAAAACGTAGAGATGACCGACTTCGCGGTTCACCCGGACTACCGAGGCTACGGGCTGGGGCAGATCCTGCTCGAGCATATGGACCGGGAGATGGCCGGGAAGGGGATAAAAACCGCTTACACCATCGCCCGGCTGCGGTCGAAGGGGATGAACGCCACCTTCCTCAGAGCCGGCTACACCTACAGCGGAACTCTGTTTCGCAACACCAATATTTCTGACGGCCTGGAGAGCATGAACGTCTACTACAAGACTCTATGATAAGTAGGGGATAGAAAAACTCAGCCCGCGTCGGCGTCCACTTCGGTATCGAGGTCGAGGAGCTGGTAGTAGCGCTGGACCGACTCTTCGATCTGATCGACGCTCAAATATCGGGCGTAGCGTACCGTCTCCCGTCCCCTGACAAAGAGGATCACCCCGGGGATGGTGAAGACGCTGTATCGCCCGGCTATCTCGGGGTAGGCTGATAGGTCGATGTACCGGGTGTCGACCTTGGGGTACTCCTCCATCAGGGCTGCCACTCTGGGCCGTAGGGCGTCGCAGACCCCGCAGTCCGGCCGTGAGAGGTAGAACAGCACCATCTCTCGGCTCCGCAGCAGCTCGTCTATATTTTCACCTCTGTATTCTTTCATTATCTGATAACTCCTGGAATGACTTGCGGATAATATATGAAAAGTTTTATATAAGGTCAACTATCCCGCGACACCTCCACCACGGATCATCATCCCTCGGGTATTTCCACGTAGTAGCGCTGGGGTACCTTGGGCAGATAGAATATTTGAATTTTGTCGAGCTGCAAGCTGCCGCGTTTGGACCGCGGGTAGGTCTCGCTGTAGAACTCCAGGCTCTGCTGTTGGATCGGTGAATCCCACTGGCAGTGGATCAGCAAGACCGGAATGTTGATAAATTTCATCACCCGGAGGTTTTTCTCTATCACGGCGTACCTGTGGGGCACTATCCTCTTGCCGTGCTCCTTCAGTACCCGAATTTTCATGCTCCTCATGCTTGCCGAGACCATGAGGCGAAACCCCAAACCACCAGTCATGATTCCGAAAAAGTAGAGCCATTCCGGTGCGATCGGTGGGAGCGGGCGGACCTGGAACTCTTCGGGAGTGTGGGGGTTGTAGTGGATCATGACTTTTTGGCCGAGCACCGGTGGACTTCGCAGTTCCGCCGTCGCCGCTCCGGATAGTGTCTGCTCTCGGGAGATCGGGAACTCCACCTCGACGCGGTAGCCGTGTTGACTGAGGGGGGTGAAATCTTGGATCACCCCCGTGCTGCGGTGGTAGAAGGCTATCTCGGGACGGCTATCGCGGCTCAGCAGTATCCCCCAGGCGACCAGGATCACCGCCGCCAGGAGCAGGAGACTGTATACGAATCGAAGAGTTTTTTCCCCCACAAAGTGGATCGACATAGTTTAAACTATACTCTCTGGAGCAGACTTACACAAGTTCGAGTGGAGCTATTCAGCAATTCTCATTTTGGAAAGTGCACTTGCACTTTCCAAAATGAGAATGCCTCCAACAGTTAGAAACACAAATCATTGCTATGCAAATGAAGCAAATTCTCAATTTGGAAGTCATTAGAC